>JALSXE010000114.1:0-4987 GCA_027072755.1 Campylobacterales bacterium
TCGCATATCATATAGAACCCTCTCTATAAGGGGCTCCCACCTCTTTCTGTCGCGCAGCGTGGCGTTGCCCACATTTATATCGGGATTTCTTTCAGGATCTTCCGGCGGGGCGTCGGGGCCGTTTCTTCTGTAGTTGTAGCTGTGCAGGTCCAGCACTACAAACAGGCCGTAGCGCTCCTTCAAAACCGCCAGATAGTCGTAGAGCTCTTTGTAGAAACGGTCGTAGATTTCAAGAGAGTGCTCCACCATCTTTTCGGTAGGGGGCTCTCTCCATATCTGCATCCCCCATGCATCTTCGGGCTTTCTGTAAACGCACTTGTCTCTCGGCCGGTTCAAGTCGACCATGAAGCGTGAAGCGGTAACCGTTATCCTGTTGTCGGCGGTGGAGGTCATTCTGTATGTAACGGGATCCTCCTCCCGCAGGCGCCTGACATCGTCTATGGCGATACGCTCGGCGACCTCGACTGAGATATCGTGACCGTCGTGTATGGCGGCGGCCACCACGGGGCCGACCCCGTGGCACATTATCCACTGCCGCTTTTTCATAGCGTAGTCTCTGGCGAGCCATTCGGGTTCACATACTCTTCTATCCATATCGGAGCCTTTGGATGATTATACCATGCGATTCGGAAAAAGTTCGAAAAATTTTCAGTGGCGGATAATGAAGTAGTCTGCCCCCTGCCTGCTCAGGACATGGATATCGTGCGTCTCGTCTATCCCGTGAAGCAGGAGCTTGACCCCGAAAGTCTTCAGAATAGGCGTCAGCGAATCCCTGAACGAATCGCTCATATCTGTAAACTGCCCTACGTACATCTTTACATATTCGGGTCTGACCGTTTTGAGCAGCTCAACCGTATCGCTGTCGGCGTCGAATCTGCTGATGGCGAAAGAGAGCTTCTGCCTGTGGAGTTCATCCGTTATCTGTCTAAGCAAGGCTGCATCTATCTTGGAGAGGTCGCTTTCGGGAATCTCGATTATCAGCTCGACTCCGCGCTTCTGCAGCAGTTCTATCTGCTTTTTCACCTGCTCGAACATTGCAGGAGAGGCGAGACAGCTGAGCGGATACTCTACGGCTATGCGGTTGTTTTGCAAAATCGGAACGGAGTCGAGGTATCTCATCGTATACTCTATATAATTCGGAAAAAGCTTCAGCAGCAGAAGCATAGAGAGGTATGTTCCGTACGGAATGCGCTCGCCTTCGGGTGTTATGATGTCAAACGTTATCGACGCGAAAACTTTGTGTCTGTTCAAAGCGTGTACATCTTCCCATACAGGCTCCATGCGGTTCTCTCTCATCGACTCTTCCAGAAGCGTACGCCACGCCACCTTGCTCATGGGAAGCGACCTCTCCCGTTTCGCTACTACTACGGCATCCGTGTTACGATAAAGCGCTTCATTCAGCGCGAGGTCCAGGGAAGATAGAACCTTGCTTACATCTTCTCTATGTTCATACGCCGAAATTGCGGCATCGGCAAAGAGAGTGTCGGAGACCTCTTTATACTCCTTGTCGATCATATCTCTTATCTCCGAAACGACGATCTCGGCAAGGCTTTTGGCATGCTCCGTATCCATCGAAGGCAGTAACAGAATAAATTCTGTACCGGAGACCCTGAAACAGGCGGCATCATCGATATCTCTAATATTCTGCTCGAGCCTCTTAGCCACTTTTGTGTATATCCTGTCGACTCTGTCGAAACCTATTATCTTGTTCGCTTCATGGACATCGGCAAGCCGTACGGCGACTATCTCTCCCCATGCACGGTTATCTTCAGCGTTGGAGTACTCGTCGTATTTGATCATAAAGAAACGTCTGTTTCCCACTTTCGTCAAAGGATCGATATACTCCAGTTCCCTGTTTTTGGCCATAACGGAAGAGAGGGTTTCATGACCCTTCTTCATCCGCTTGACCATCTGGTTCATAGCCATCGAAACATGCTTCAACTCGACAGTCGAAGGTATCTCGTCCTGTATGATGAAACGGTTGTGCAAAACTCCCTCGGCCTGTTTTATGACCATCTTCAGAGGTTCGAGTATCATACGCAGGATAATGTAGATAAAGAGCGCACCGAGGGCTCCGCCGACAATGAAAATTATAAGTATCTTTTTGAAGAATGCGTAGAGATAGTTCAGAGCCTCGGTTCTGTCCGCCTTAACGCTTAAGAGTCCGACTACACGCCACCTGTCGAACACCTCCGCCTCCGCGGAGTCTGCGGAGAGGTCGGCTATGCGAACGAACCACGACGGCACATCCGACGAAGAGTCCCGCCTCTTTTCAAAGAGCCTGTTGCCGTATTTATCCTGCAGGGTGATACGGCTGATTCGCCCGCTTTTGAAAACGGCATCGGCCAATTTCGACATCGCGGCTACATCACCGCCCGCCTGCGACATCATAAGGCTCAGTGAAGTTGCGGTATCTTGCGCTTTTGTAAATAGCTCGTTTTGAATGTAGTGTCTGCTGTCTATGAAGCCTATTCCCAAAACCGTTCCGAGAACGAGAAGAAGAATGATCGAAAATACGGCATTTATCTGTCTAAACAGCGTCACTCTGTCATCCTTTTTTATACCTGTGCATACGTTGATCTCTCCGCTTACACCCCCTATCGCGGCACACCGACGTCGATTATATCAAAAGAGTATAAATCGGGTGTAAAATGCCGATTTGTATTTATTATAAGTAAAATTTATAGCGCGAAAAACGAAAAACGAAAAACGAAAAACGAAAAACGAAAAACGAAAAACGAAAAACGAAAAACGAAAAACGAAAAACCACCTTATGCTATACTGCCCCCTGAAACATCAAATAAGGAGAGGTCATGTTCAAAAGAGCGGCATGTAATTTGATAATAATAGGGGCGGTGCTCATGCTGCCGTTGGGAGCGGCATCTTCCGGACATCATCATAAAGGTGCGAAAAAGGCTTCGCCGTTTCTTATTACCAAAGGGCTGCCACACTATACGATGATCATCAAAAAGCGTTGGGACGACCCGAAGCTGGCACTTACTCCGAAGCAGAAAGCAGAGCTGCTGAAGGTAAGAAAAGCGACGATGAGCAGCGTGCTCTCTTTGAAGCCGAAAATTGCCGAACTGAGAAAAAAGATAGTAAAAGCCGCTATGAGCGGTGCGGCGCCGGATTCACTCTCTGCAGATGTGGCGGAGTTGGCGAAACTGAAAGCAGAAGCCACCCGCACACATCTAAAGTGCATATACGACACGAGGCAGATTCTGACCCCTTCACAGCTCGAGTATATCGACTCGACGATACGCCGAAACCGGAGATAGCCGAAGATGACGAGACGCGGCCCGGCCGGTTAATCTTCACTTAACATCGATTCGATAACATTTCCGTTATGGAAAAGTTCGCCAAACCGTTTATCATAGTCTTGTTGTTCATAGCGGCCGTCTCGGGAGTCGTTCTCTCACTGGATAAAAAGCCGCATCCGAGGGTGGTACGTACGGGAAATATCGAGAAAAAACCGATCGAGATCTTTCCCCATGCCTATCTGTGCAGCATGTGCAAGATGGAGATAGATAAAAAGAGCTTCAGTGCCCAGGTGGTCGACGAAGAGGGCAAAACATGGTTCTTCGACGACATAGGCTGCATGGCTCTGTGGCTAAACGATCAACCGTTCAAAGATAGTGCCGCGATATGGGTCTACGCCCTCGATACAGGAAGATGGATCGACGGCAGAAAGGCATACTACTCTACGGGTGAAACCACTCCGATGCACTACGGCTTCGGGGCCTACGAAAACCTAAAAGCGCGTACCGTAAACTTCGAAACGGTCATTGAGCGTATTAAAAAGGGGATGCACATGGCAAACCCGGAATATAGAAAACTTCAGGCGGAAGGGGAGTAGATGGAAGCTGTAAATCTTATCTCCATCGCCACCATAGCCTTTCTGGGCTCGTTCGGCCACTGTGTCGGAATGTGCGGCGGGATTGTCCTCGCATATACGGGTACCAAAGTGAAGCCTGAGTGGGGAGGTGCGCACCAGAGTACGGCACATCTTGCATACTCTTTGGGCCGTGTGACGACCTACACCCTGCTCGGAGTACTGTTCGGATACCTTGGCAGTGTCGCGACATTCAGCGGCTATACCGTAGGCGCACTTTTTCTATTTGCCGGCATCGTAATGATTCTTACCGCACTTTCGATGATGGGAAAAATAAGATTTCTTACCCTCATAGAGCACTCCATTGTAAAAAGCTCCTGGTACCAAAAAAGTTTCAAAGCGCTTATGAACGACAGTTCCATCTTCAGCTTCTACCTGCTCGGAATGATAAACGGCCTTCTGCCGTGCGGTTTTGTCTACTTCTTCGCCGTTACGGCCGCCGGCACCCTGAGTCCGCTGTGGGGAGCGGCGGTGATGCTCGTATTCGGGCTGAGTACGATACCGGCACTCTTCGGGCTCGGCTTCTTTACCGGCCTCATACAGAGAGGGAGGCTAAGAAAAGCGATGGTAACAATCGCTTCGGTCGCCGTTATCGTCTACGGACTCTTCATGATCTACGACTCGATCAAATTTTTCAAAGAGCCCCAAAAGAGCCTCCTTCACTGCTGCGACTGAGACTCCGTTCCATCTGTATCAATAAGATGAGTCTATTTCCCAAAAAGTAGAAACGATAACTCTTTTTTATCCAAATACTCTATCTTCACGGTTAACTTTAACACTCATACGCCGATAATATCTGCACATCTGGCAGAGTCTTTGCCGAATAATACATTTCGCGCAGGAGTAAAAATGGGATATATAAAACATTTTAAGAGTGCCGGAGCGGGCACTCTTTTGCTGGCAATAACCGCATCGTCCGTTACCGTCAAGGCGGAAAACTGGGCAGATAGAGTAGGGCTTAGCGGTTTTGCGACTGCCAAATATCAGCAGATCGACAAAGAGAACTACTTCAACGGCGAAAACGGAACCGGTGTAGGAAAGGACGGATCGTGGCAGGGGACCAAGGTGGGCATAAACCTGACGGCTCCGGTGGAC
>JALSXE010000115.1:0-4979 GCA_027072755.1 Campylobacterales bacterium
GTTGAGCTCTGCGCGGCAGAGCCCAATGTTCAAAACGTAGAGAGGTGGCGTGGAGAGCCTATATTCATACTTAAAAAGACACGCGAAATGGTCTCCAAGCAGACTGAAGAGGAGACCGCGAGGGATGTTATAGTCGGCAAGGACCACTTTCTTGTGGCAATAGGGTTGTGTACCCACCTCGGATGTATTCCGGCATATCGTCCGGACAAACACGATTTCAAATGCGCCTGCCACGGCGGTGAATTCGATGCCAGCGGTATAAACACCGCGCCTCCGCCTCCGAGCCCTCTGGTTATTCCTCCTTTCAAGGTGGATGGAACCAAGCTGGTACTTGGAGAAGAGGGACCGCAGTATAAAAAAATGAAAGAAGCCGGCGTAATAGCCTAAAGGAGCAGAGATGGCACATTTCGAAAAAGCAAACAGCCTGCATGAGTGGCTCGATCAGCGTCTTGCCATAGATACTCTCGAGAGAGTTCTGGCAAAAGAGTACTGGATTCCCAAAAACATAAATTTCCTATGGGCGATGGGTATGGTGCTGGCGTTTACCTTCGGTATTCTGCTGGTATCGGGGATCTTTCTGCTGATGTACTATCAGCCGAACATCAAACTTGCGTTTGACAGCGTCAACTATACGATCATGAGAGAGGTTGAGTTCGGATGGCTCTGGAGACACGTACACGCCGTCGCGGCTTCCGTCGTCTTCCTCATAATATATATCCATATGTTCACGGGTATCTATTACGGATCGTACAAAAAGGGCAGAGAGATGATCTGGATCTCCGGTATGCTCCTCTTTGTCACGTTCTCCGCGGAAGCTTTCAGCGGCTATATGCTGCCATGGGGACAGATGAGCTACTGGGCCGGTATGGTTATTACCAACCTCTTCAGTCTCGGTTCTCTCGAACTCAACGGACTTGTCGAGTGGATTCGCGGAGACTACGTTCCCGGACAGGCGTTCCTCGACAGATTCTTCATGCTGCATGTACTTCTTCTTCCTCTTGTGATACTCGGTTTGATAGGGCTGCACTTCGGAGCACTGAGAATTCCGCACGTCAACAATCAGGACGGAGAAGAGATCGATTTCGAAGCAGAAGCGGCGAAGTACAAGGCGGGGAACAAAAAAGAGGCTAAAGTCATAGCCTTCAAACCGGACTTTTTGAGTAAAGATATGTTCGTTCTGAGCATCTTCCTTATCTTCTTCTTCTATCTGGTCTTCTGGCACTACAGCTTCGCTATGGACCCGATCAACTTCGACCCGGCAGACCCGATGAAGACTCCTCCGCATATCTACCCCGAGTGGTACTTCCTCTGGAGTTACGAGATTCTGCGTCCTTTCCCGAAAGACCCCGGTCTGGTGGCGTTCGGTATAGCGCAGGTGATCTTCTTCCTGATACCGTTTCTGGATAGAAGCCCTAACGTTGCTCCGGCGGTAAGGCGCGGAAAGTTCAATATCTGGTTCTGGGTACTTCTTGTGGATGTCATAGTGCTCACGATAATGGGTAAACTTCCGCCGCAGGGAATTTACAGCACGATAGGTCTGGTGGCTACGGTAGTGTTCTTCGCGCTCTGGATTTCGCTGCCGTTCATAACGAAAAACGAAAAAGCAGTGTAGGGAGGCTGAAATGAAAGAGTTGAAAATTTTAGCGGTAGTGGTATTCTTTACACTGCTTACCTATTGGGGAGTGGAGCCTTATGCACACTCCGTAATGCATAAACATGTAGAGAGCAAAGACTTCAAATATGAAGATCTCAAGCCCCTGAAAAAGAGGGGCGATGCGAAAAGAGGTGCCGAAACATTCATGAATGCCGGCTGTACAGGGTGTCACGGGGTGCAGGCCGCCAATATGCCGGCTCCGATGGATCCGATTTCTGCGGCAGCGAGCTTCGGTGTAAATCCGCCCGATCTTAGCAACGTGGGCGCAATGTTTGACGAGAAGTTCCTGGCGGCACTTATCAAAAATCCTGCCCACGCACTGAAAGTAGAGCACAAGTTCACGGAGGGTAGACAGTATCCGATGCCCGGCTTTTACGGAGTGGGAGGCGATATAGATCAGGAGGTTGCCGATATTATCGCGTATCTTAAATCCGTGTCAAAAAATATAGATGAGATCACTCCGAAAATGGCGTTCGAGACCGCATGCGGCCGCTGCCACGCCGTACACTACGAGAAGTGGACCCAAATCGGGGAGAAGCCCAAGTTCAAGCATAAAAAAGATGAGCTCCTTTTCGATGCGAAAGTGCTCGACTATCAGGATTATCTGACCAAATACATGGGTAAACTTCCTCCCGATCTTTCGATGTATATCCGCTCTCGCGGAGAGCACTACATCAGCACGTTCATGGAAGATCCGCAGGCTCTGCTTCCGGGAACTTCAATGCCGAGAGTGGGTGTAAACAAAGAGGCTGCCGAGAAGGTTATCGAATATCTGCAGGATTCCGGTGACTTGAAGCGTGACGAGCGCGATAGTGTCGGTATTATCGTAATGTTCTACCTGTTTGTCTTTGCCTTCCTCGCATATCTGTGGAAGCAGAGCATCTGGAAAGAGTTGCATTAACATAACCTCCCGATCGGCCGCAAACTTCAGTTTGCGGCCGATCTCCTCCTTTTTCCCCATATTCAAGCTATTTAGAGTAGAATAAGAGTCAAAAAGTAGGCACCCTTTTGGTGTCGAACTCTCTACAATATTTTTAAAAGAGTCGAACAATGCTTATAGATGGACATGGGCGCAGAGTTAACTACCTCAGGATTTCGGTAACGGAGCGCTGCAACTTCAGGTGCCAGTACTGTATGCCCGAGAAGCCTTTCTCCTGGGTTCCAAGAGAGAACCTTCTAAGTTTCGAAGAGCTTTTCGAGTTTGTCAGGGTAGCCATAGACGAGGGAATAGACAAAATACGCATCACCGGCGGAGAGCCGCTGCTAAGAGAAGATCTGGACCGTTTCATAGCGATGATCAACGCTCACAAAAGCGGGCTCGACCTGGCACTTACGACAAACGGATTTCTTCTTGCCGATGTGGCTTTTAGGCTGAAAGAGGCCGGTCTGAAAAGAATCAATATCTCCATTGACTCCCTGAAGCCGGAAGTCGCGGCCAGAATCGCCCAAAAAGATGTCCTTCCGAGAGTCCTTGCCGGGGTAGAGAAGGCTCTGGAGGCCGGTTTGAGCGTAAAGGTCAACATGGTGCCGCTAAAAGGTGTAAACGAGGACGAGATAGTCGATGTCATGGAGTACGCCAAAGCAAGAGGAATGACGATCCGCTACATCGAGTATATGGAGAACGTGCACGCGAAAGCGGGACTGAAGGGGCTTACCGGCAAAGAGATACTCTCCAAGGTGAAGCAGAGATATTCAATTAAAAAAATCGGTCGTGAAGGGAGTAGTCCGGCATTCAACTATATTACCGACGACGGATACAAGTTCGGAGTTATTGACCCTCACAAGCACGACTTCTGCGAGAGCTGCAACCGCATACGTCTGACTGCGGAGGGGCACCTGATCCCGTGTCTGTATTTCGACGAGGCGATGAGCATAAAAGACGCCGTAAGATCCGGGGATATAAAGGGTGCTACCGAGATCCTAAGGGAAGTCCTGCGCAACAAACCGGAAAAGAACCGCTGGAGCGAGGAGAGTTCGGAAGAGTCGTCGAGGGCGTTTTACGAAACCGGCGGATGAGCGTGATGGCTTTGGAGGAGAGTACACTATATCTTGTGGAGCACTTTTTTTCCATTCAGGGGGAGGGACGCTACTGCGGAGTTCCGTCCGTTTTTTTGCGCTTCGGCGGATGCAATCTGCGCTGCCCCGGCTTCGGGTGCAGCGAAGTGGATGGAAAAACGGTCTACGGATGCGATACGATTCGTGCGGTATACGGGGGGCTGTACCGCAAAAGCTGGCATCCTGTGGCAAAAGAGCGACAGATCGAAAGCATAGTGGCCGAATATGAAAATGGCGTAACCTACCGCCCCGACATCGTGATAACGGGCGGGGAGCCGATGATATACGCTTCCAACCCAGTTTTCAACGCCATGATCGAGAAGTTTGTCACAGCCGGCTACAGAGTCACGATAGAGACCAACGCGACGATCGCCCCCTCCTTTTTGGAGCACCCTTTCTACGGCGGAGTTACGTTTGCGATGGCGGTAAAGCTTTCGGGTAGCGGCGAGCCCAAAAACAGAAGGGTGGTTCCGGAGGCGATAGAGGCGATCGCTTCCAAAGGGAGAGACTCCTTCTTCAAATTCACCCTCGATGCAGCGCTGACACAAAAGGGGGGAGCGGCGGAGATTGCCGAAATTTGTGACGGGTACGACAACGAGGTTTACTGTATGCCCCTCGGCGGCGACGAGAGAGAGCTTCGCGCCAATGCGACGGCCGTTGCCGAATTTTGCCTCAAATACGGTTACCGCTACAGCGACAGGCTCCATGTGAGACTCTGGAACAGGGAGGAGAGACGATGAAGATACGTAAAATGTTCAGGTTCGAAAACGCCCATATCGTACGGGGCTGCACGACAAGGCGATGCAGCAGGAGTATTCACGGCCACTCCTACAGGGTCGAGCTTATCCTCTCCTCTTCGGGGCTCGACCGAGGCCAGATGGTATACGACTTCGGACTTACAAAGGGTGCAATAAAAGCCTTTATCGACTCGTTCGACCACGCCATAACGCTCTGGAGCGGGGATGATCCGCAATATCTCGAAGATATGAAACGCTGGAGCGAGAGGTGGGTGCAGATACCTGTAAACCCCTCTGCGGAGCAGTATGCGCGTCTCTTTTTCGTTCTGGTCGACAGGGTACTCGAGCAGACCAGGATGGTCAATATGGAGAGCGGTGTAACGCTAGAGCGGGTGATCGTCCACGAGACCGAAACCGGGTATGCCGAGGCCGACAGGGAAGATGCTTACAGCACCGTTTTCGGAGAGATCGATCTTTGTGAAGTGGTATTTTCGCAGCGTGTAAAAGAGGAGTGGGAGAACCCGCGCATGTTC
>JALSXE010000116.1:0-1170 GCA_027072755.1 Campylobacterales bacterium
TATGGCAGCTGCCAAGAAAATCAGCAGAAAGGCCTCATGCTTTAAAATATCGTCTCTATTATGGCGATTCAAAGGGAAACTGCCTAGTTCGATATGATAATGAAACGGGCAAAGGGGATCATAGACATATCAAAGGTAAAGAAGAACGTTATAATTTCTCCAGCGTAGAACAGTTAGTTAAAGACTTCCAAAATGATATTGATAGGTTTAGGAAGAATCTATGAAAGAAAAAAATATTAAAATTGGTTTAGCTATGGAAAGCGAAGTTAATAGGGAATTTATTGAGGATTGGCATAAGGCAGAAAAAGAAGAGATTGAGTCCCCAGAAGAGCGACTTTACTTTATGGAACCATCGAATTTTTTCCAGGTCCTAACAAAGCGTCGAATTGCCTTATTAAAGGCATTACACAACCACGGCATATCCAGCATACGTGAATTAAGTCGGTTATTGAATAGAGATTACAAGAATGTGTATCAAGATGTGCAGTTATTAAAGAAGGCGGGATTGATCCATCAGGATACAGCAAAGAAGATATATGTTCCTTGGGACAAAATAAAGGCGGAGATACCTTTAGCAGCTTAAAAAATAAAAATTTAAGCACCTAATAATACGGTGATTTGACTACTATTGCACTGCGCCCGTCAAGCTTGCATCTTGTCGGCAAGTGACCTTAGTCGTTATTAGTCGTTAGTTGTCAGGTCCCATGTCATTATATTCCTCGGAGCCGGGAGAGGTTGTTCTTGGCAAGATAGATGTTGGCAAGATGGATGATTGATGGTTTCTTAAGGGGGAGAGCGGAGGTGTAATAGGCCACATGCCATCCATGCCAATGCCAGAACCACATATACGATCAGGAGAGAGGTCCAGCAGGCCCCTCCCTGTGTCACCGATGCCGAACTCGCCGGAAAATACGGCGTCACCGGGTCCTTGTCGTTAAGCCGTGAATATCCTCCTGGTCTATCCGCCCTTCCTCCATCCCCGGGGCTCTGACGACGATGTTCGGCCCCTCCCCATCGGGCTCTACTACATTGGGGCCGCCCTTCGCAGGGCCGGGCACCGGGTGGAGCTTGTCAACTGGTACAACGGCGTGGAGCCGCAAGAGGCCCGCTCCCTCCTGGAGCGGTTCCGTCCCGATCTGGTGGCCGTCTCCATCTTCAACGCCAATCGGC
>JALSXE010000117.1:0-4976 GCA_027072755.1 Campylobacterales bacterium
GCTTTAAGAGTGCCGTAATAGAACGTTCAAAGATGAGAAAATATAGGACAGATAATCGAAAAATGGGCGGCAGTCACGTTATACCGAACACAACTGAAAACGAAACATTTGGGCATTATACTCACTTTAGGGGTGCTTCGTTCTCTTTTTATTTGGGTTTGGTGTTACAAACTACATAACATATAGAGAGTATCAAAAGAGATTTTTCTAATCTTTCGGCACGACGATGCGCGGTATGAGATCCTCTTTTGCAATGAGCTTGTCGACTGCCTCTTTTGCGACAGATTTGGCGAACGCTGGGTGGTTTTGCGGATTGAAGCGGTTTTTCATCCCTTCGGGCATTGCGCTCTTTTCTTTCGACGGGGCGCTGAGGAAGTCGACCATCTTTTTTTGGATGCGGGCTTTTGAGCTATATAGCATCAGATATCGGCGATAGACAAGAGAGAGCGGCGGGGCACTCTTTTCGTGGCAGACAGTACACCGTCTGGGCACCTGACTTTCCTGAGCAACGAGGCACTGCAGCCCCAGAAACAAAATCAGTACTACTCTTCCCATACGATCCTCACTTTCGTTCCCACACCTTTTTCGCTCTTGACTTCAAAATCCAGTCTGTAGAAATCTACTATTTCGTGAACGATATTGAGCCCCAGGCCGAACCCCCCTACGCTCGTATCCGCGCGAAAAAAGCGTTCGGTTGCCCGATTCGTATCCCGAGCATCCATCCCGATTCCGTTGTCCTCGACCTCAAATGAGCGCTCATCGAGCCTGACGATAATCCGTCCGCCGGGGCGCGTGTATTTGATGGCATTGGAGAGGAGGTTGTCGATGAGCTTGGCTGCATCTTCCCGATCCATCTCGCGCATGGGAGAGGCCGAGATTTCGCTCACAAGCCCTATCTCTCTGCGCCGCGCCATAGGGGCAAAATAGGCAAGACGCTCCTGCAGAAGCTCACGAAAATCGACAGTTTCGATACGACGTCTTCGCCGGTGTTTGAGCTGCAGATAGGCCAGGTCGTCATAGAGGCGGCTCAGGCGTTTCGAGGCGATTTCGATACGGCGCAGCTCTTCGCTCGATTCCAGTTCGGGATGGAGGCTCCTGAAGAGTTCGACGTTGGTCAAGACGGTGCTGACAGGCGTATTAAGCTCGTGTGTGGTGTCTTGGATGAAGCGATCGAGCAGTTCTATCGTATGGTGGACGGGTGCGAGAAAGAGCCTCCCCAGCCAGCGGGCGATAAAAGCGACAAAGATCGCAGCCAAAATAAGGGCGATGGCCACTTTGGTCTGCAGAGCATGAATGGGGGCTTTGTCCAACGGCATCGCCGAAACGATCGTCGCCGCACCCAGGTAGTACGGCTGCATCTCGTCGCGATAGTAGAGGGTGCCGTCCTCCTGCCAGAACTCCCTGTTCCACACCACTCTATCGGGCTTGAAATCGCCTATGAGGTAGTGGCGGTCGATGTCGTAGAGAGCAGTGCGTATACCCTCGATCCCGGGGTAGACGAGGCTGGTTTCGGTTGAGGTATGCAGTTCGCGAAGCTTGGGACGGATCAAAGCAGTTTTTAGCTTGAGTGTTTCGTTTTGATGGTCGACGATACGGTGGAGACTGTAGTTATAAAAGATAGCCAATCCAACACCTATAAGAAGCAAAGTCGAGACAAGGTAGATGGCCAGAAAGCGTCTGTGGCTTCTCTTTTCACTCTCAAAAAGGTGAGCATTCATGTCGTATTCTTTTCACTTCGGTAGCGGTATCCAATCTCTTTGACAGTCTCTATACGCGCTTTGCCAAGATGTCTGCGCAAGACCTTCACAAAAGTTCTCAGGCTCCCTTCGTTAGGGGTTTCGCCATAATCCCACAAAGCATCGAAAATCTCCTCCTTGCGCAGGGTTTTATCGGGGTTTTGCAAAAAAAGAGCCAGCAGCCTGCTCTCCTTCGGCTTAAGGGGAATTCGTTCATCCTCGAAGGTAAGAGTAAAATTTATGGGATCAAAACGACGCTTTTCATCGATTTTAATTGTCTCATTGGCACCGGGATAGCGCCTCTTAATAACCGCTTCGATGCGTGCGAGCAGTTCCTTGAGTGCAAAAGGTTTGCGAATGTAGTCGTCGCAGCCGGCATCGAAACCGCGGGTGGCATCGTCGGCGCCGTGGAGGGATGTGATAAAGATAGTCGGGGTGACATGTCCGACCCGGCGAAATTCCGCCAGAAGGTCTATGCCGTTTTGAAAAGGGACTTTCACATCAAGCAGCCATAAGTCGAAACATGTTTCGTACATTTTCGCCGCCGCCTCTTTGCCGTCGAAACTCTGCACCACTTCAAAACCTTTGGTGCGCAGAAACTTGGCGATGGTATCACTAAGTTCCATATCGTCTTCTAGCAGGAGGATTTTCGGTCTCATCATTGGCTCATACAATCAGGTGGGCGTTCTGGCTGGTCGTGATCACTTTGCGATTCTCTATGGAAAGTATTTTATCACAATAGGGCAGCAGCCGCTCATCGTGGGTTACCATGATAATAGCGACGTTCTGCTCTTCAACGATTTTGCGCAGCATCTTGACGACGTTGACGGCACGCTGCATATCCAGCGCCGCCGTCGGTTCGTCGGCGAGGATAATCTGTGGTTCGTTGGATAGCGCCCGGGCTATGGCCGCCCGCTGGTTCTGCCCGCCGGAGAGCTGGGAAGGCATGGCATCACGTTTGTCTGCAATATCGAAATAATCCAGCAGTTCCATCGCTTTTTTATCCGCCTTTTTGTCGGGCCAACCGTTTACCAGGGGAATTAGCTTGACATTTTCAACGATATTCAAAAAGGGGATCAGATAGTGGGCCTGAAAGATGAAACCTATTTTCTCTCTGCGAATGCGCCTCGTATCCGGGGTGCTCCAGTGATCCTCATCCCAAACCAGCTCATCGCCGAGCCAGATCTGCCCCGAAGTAGGTTCGGTGACGCAGCCGAGCATCATTAAAAGGGTGGTTTTCCCAGCGCCGCTGGGGGCTACCAGTGCGGCAAATTCACCCTTTTTGACCTCCAGAGAGGCATTTTCCAATACGCGTACTTCATTATCGCCAGATCCGAAGATCTTGGTGAGGTTTTCGACTTTGATCCCGACTTCGTTGGTCATTTTAGCCTCCTATCGCCGCACGGGGATCGGCTTTGATCGCCTTGTAAACGCCAAAGAGGCTCGCCAGGACAGATGCAACGAGCACGATGGCGAAGAGAAACCAGGCATCAGGCACCTCCAGAACCACCCGTTTTGGAAATTTGTCCCAGATGGCGTGGGCGAAGAGGTTACCGAAGACGAAGGCTAGGACCCCGAGAGTGAGGGTCTCTTGTGTGATCATTTTGGTGATCGTCAGGTTGGGAAGCCCTACCAGCTTCATGATGGAGATCTCCTTGATCTTTTCCAGGGTCATCGTGTAGATGATCAGTGCGATGATGATCGTAGAGACTCCAATGAGAATGACGGTGAACATTCCTATCTGCTTTTTGGCGGTCTCGATGACGTTTTTGGTCAGTACATCGCGCTCCTGTTCGGCGGTGTAGGTGCTCAGATGCTTCCAGCGGCGGATATCTTCGGCCACCACATCAGGGTTGCTGCCAGGCTTCAGAGTGGCGACGACGGCGTTGACCAGGTGGTTGTCAGCTTCGACTTTTAGCCCCCGTGCCCGATCGTTCCGGATGCGGGCGTTGGAGTAGAGAAACTGCAGTTCCTGAGCATCTTTGAGGCTGACATAGATCACAGGATCTCCGCCGGAAGATACGGCCCCCTTGGTGATACCAACGACGGTGTAGATATTTCTTCCCAAACGAATCTTGTCTTCGAGCTTGAAGCCAAGCTTCTTCGAGACGACGATCTCGTAGTGACTCCTTTCAAGCACCCGGCCCGCTACGAGCCTGGTCGGATTAATTGCCGAGATATCGCCGTAGGGGTCGTAACCGACGCTGTAGACCCGCTTCATCACGCCGTCAGGTGTTTTGATCTGCAGATTCAAAAAGGCCAGAGCTGCGGTCTTGTCAATGTCGGAGTTGGCCCGCAGGGTGTTTTTGAGGTCTTCGTGAACGCGTGAGCTCTCGGCAAAGGGTCCGAGTGTATTCTCCTGGACTACCCAAAGATCGGCCCCAATGTCATCCAGCAGGACCTGTGCGTCGATGACCATCCCGCGATAGACGCCGATCATGATGAGCACGATTCCCAGCAGCATCCCGACCCCCATCGCCGTAACAACAAACTTTAGGTAGGAGTGGGCAATGTCTTTGTAAGCCAGATTAATCATAGCCGAATGTCCGCACCTTCGAAGAGCGGTTTTTTATGCGGATCCGGAACAAGGATCTTCTCACCCTCTTCTATACCTTTAACCCCGGCGAACTTGTCGTTTTTGCCTACCATTTCGATCTTTTTGAAGTGCGCCTCTCCATTTTTATAGATCCATACGCCTCCTCGTCGTATAAGGTCGAGAGGAATAAGCAAAACATTGCTCAATCGCCCCGTCTCGATAATCACTTCCGCCTGTTCATTTATATAGAACGGAAAAGGCACCTTTTCAAACGCCACATCAACTACACGCTCTTCTGTAACAGGATCGCTCTCGGCTTCAATTCGCGCCACATAACCCTGAAGTTTCTCTCCCGATTTAGAACGTAGCAGTATTTCGGCTTTCTGGCCTTTGGCTATTTTTCCACTGATACGCTCATCAACATAGGCTTTCACCCATACCTCTTGCGGATCCACAACTGTAATCAGAGGCTGCTGTGCCGCAATGGTTTGGCCCACTTCAGCATCTTTTCGTATCACATAGCCCTCTACGGGGGAAACTACACGAAGACGTGCAATTTTCTGCATGAGAGCATCGATACTCTTTTGAGCTCGTTTCTGCTCCGAAATAGTGGACTCAATCCGGGCTCTTGACGCTTCAATCTGCGCTTCGATCGCCTCCAGATCGGTACGTGCTTTGTCATACTCCGCCTGAGCCGCATACCC
>JALSXE010000118.1:0-4974 GCA_027072755.1 Campylobacterales bacterium
TCTCTCCCTGCTTCACGACAGCATTGGAGTAGAGCTCTTCACCCTCTTTTTTCGTAACCGGCAGAGACTCGCCCGTCAGTGCCGACTGGTCCACCAGAAGAAACTCCCCTCCCCCGACGAGTTTCGCATCCGCGGGAACGATATCGCCTATCTTTACCTTTATCACGTCACCCGGTACCAGCTCAGAAGCCGGAATCTGCCGCCACTCTCCGTCTCGAAGAACCAGAGCCCTGTTCGCAAGTTTACTCTTAAGCACCTTTATGGCGCTCAACGCCTTCGACTCCTGATAGAAGTCGACAAGGGCGTTGACCAGCAGCAGTACCGCAATTATCGTGAAATCTTCCCACCTTCTGACAAGCGCCGAAAGGAGCGCGGCCGCCTCTATCATCCAGGGTATCGGCCCCCAGAAGCGCTTCAGAAGTCGAATGAACCAACCCTCCTCTCTCTCCTCTATCGTATTGGGGCCGTACTCTTTCAATCTTCGGGCCGCCTCCTCGGAGCTCAAACCCTTGGAGAGGTCGGTCATCTCCATATCGTGCTGCCTATCCATCGCGCCCTCCTTAAAGGAATATCTTCTCTTTGAATCTCACAATATGCGCCTTTTTACCCAGTCTTTTTCGAATCGCCTTTTTGAATATCCGCTCCTTCTCCTTCTCGCCGTGTATCAGACATATCTTTCCCAGGCTCTCGAAGCGGCCCATCCACGCCATCAGCTCTCTTTGGTCCGCATGAGCCGAAAAGCCGTTAATCGTGAATATCTTCGCCCTTATGCGAATATCCTCATTGTATATACGCACCCACTTGGCCCCGTCGACGATATATCTGCCAAGCGTATCTTCCGCCTGGTAACCGACAAAAATGACGCAGTTTCGCTCGTTCCAGAGCCTGTTTTTGAAGTGGTGAAGAATCCTTCCTCCCGTACACATCCCGCTTCCGGCGATTATTACGGCTCCACGCTCTACTTCGTTGATCTTTTTGGACTCCTCCACATCGCTCGTAAAGTGCAGCCACGGAAAACCGAAGACATCGCCGTCCTCTTCGTAGAATCTTCGGCAGAGGGGGCCGAGTTCGTCATGGTATTTGGAAAAGAGGTGTGTAGCCCTGATCGCCATAGGGGAGTCAAGAAAGATTTTACAGTGTGGAAGCTCACGCTCTCTATACATCTGTTTGAGTATGCACAAAACCTCCTGCGTACGCTCAATGGCGAACGAGGGGATAATTACGTTTCCCCGGTTGATCAGCGTCTTTCGGATCGCTTCCTTGAACTCCGCAACGCTCTTTTTGAGGCTCTTGTGGTTTCTGTCGCCGTACGTAGACTCTATAAAGAGGGTATCTGCCTTTGGAACATCCGCTACATAGGGGGTTACTATATCGTTCCGGTTTCCGAGGTCTCCGCTGAAAACCACTTTTTTCCTGCTGCCCTCTTCCCTGAAGTCTATTTCGATAGTAGCTGAACCCAAAATATGCCCCGCATTGCGGAAAACTGCATAAACACCTTTCGCTATCTTAACGGGTTTGTCATAGCGGGCATGAATCTGTGTAAGAAGAAAGACGTTTTCCACATCTTCGGTAGTGTAGAGCGGTTTGGGCACCAGCCTCTCTTCACCCCTGCGCTGGGCTTTTCTGAAGCGGGTTCTGTACTCCTCCTCCATCAGTCTGGCACTGTCCATCAAAACCACATGCGCAAGTTCGAAGGTGGCTTTCGTCGCCACTATCGTACCGTCGAATCCCTCTTTTACCAGTTTCGGTATACGTCCGACATGATCTAAATGTGCATGAGTAATCAGAAGAGTATCGATCTTTTTGGGATTGAAGCCGAAAGAGCGTCCGTTCCACTCCTCCTGCTTCCCCTGGAACATCCCGCAATCTACAAGAATCCTGATACCGTTTTTCAGGCGGAGCATATGAGATGAGCCGGTAACGACTTCCGCGGCACCATACGATCTTACAAACGCCATAGATGATCCTTTTTGAATCTTTAAAGACCATTTTACAGCAGATTGGTTAACAGTAGATATAAAAAAAGGGGAGCCGGCCGTAAGGCCGGACTCCCCTCAAAGGCGCTTTATTGAAAAGCGGGGCTTACATCATGCCGCCCATGCCTCCCATTCCGCCCATATCCGGCATCGCCGGAGCTGCCGGCTTCTCCTCTTTTATTTCACTCACGGTAGCCTCTGTAGTAAGTAGCAGACTTGCGACTGATGTAGCGTTCTGCAGTGCGATTCTCTCGACCTTGACCGGGTCGATGATTCCCGCTTCGAGCATATCCACATACTCGCCCGTCGCGGCGTTGAAGCCGATGTTTTCACTTTCGGCGTTTTCGACACTGTTAGCTACCACTCCCGCATCGAAGCCGGCGTTTTCGGCTATCTGCTTCAGCGGAGCCTTGATGGCGCGCAGGATGATATCCGCACCGATCGCCTCGTCTCCGCAAAGATCGAGGTTCACTTTGGCTGCCGCTCTTATAAGTGCGGCACCGCCGCCTATTACGATACCCTCTTCGACCGCCGCCTTTGTAGCAGAAAGCGCATCGTCTACGCGGTCTTTCTTCTCTTTCATCTCCGTTTCGGTAGCGGCACCGACTTTGATAACCGCGACACCGCCGCTAAGCTTGGCGAGGCGCTCCTGCAGTTTTTCGCGGTCGTAGTCGCTGGTAGTGTTCTCTATCTGAACCTTGATCTCTTTGATTCTGGCCTCTACCGCAGCTTTATCGCCTTTTCCGTCGACTATGGTGGTATTGTCTTTGTCTATTACGACACGTCCGGCCTGACCGAGGTCGGCTACAGTCGCGCTCTCGAGTGTTCGACCGACCTCTTCGCTAATTACGGTACCGCCTGTGAGAATCGCGATATCCTGAAGCATCGCTTTTCTTCTGTCGCCGAATCCGGGCGCTTTTACGGCCGCTATGTTGAGGATGCCTCGAAGTTTGTTTACAACGAGCGTAGCAAGAGCTTCACCCTCTACATCTTCGGCGATAATAAGCAGCGGTCGACCGCTCTGCTGTATACCTTCGAGTACCGGCAGGATATCTTTGAGGTTCGTGATCTTCTTGTCGTAAAGAAGGATATACGGATTCTCCAGAACCGCTTCCATCTTGTCCGCATCTGTAATGAAATAGGGGCTCAGATATCCGCGATCGAACTGCATACCTTCCACCACTTCGAGCTCGTCGATAATACCTTTGGCCTCCTCAACAGTGATTACACCGTCTTTGCCTACCTTCTCCATAGCCTCGGCTATGAGGTTTCCGATGGTCTCGTCGGAGTTTGCGGAGATGCTCGCAACCTGGGCGATCTCTTTTTTATCTTTTACCTCTTTCGCGATCTTCTTGAGCTCTTCGATGATCGCGCCGGAAGCTTTGTCCATACCGCGCTTCACTTCGATCGGGTTTGCGCCGGCGGTTATGTTTCGCAATCCCTCTTTGAAGATGCTGTATGCAAGCACGGTAGCTGTAGTGGTACCGTCACCGGCTTCGTCGGCGGTTTTGCTCGCCACCTCTTTAACGAGCTGGGCACCCATGTTCTCGACCACGTTTTTGAGTTCGATCTCACGGGCGACGCTCACGCCGTCTTTTGTTATGCTGGGGGCCCCGAAACTCTTTTGGATAAGTACGTTGCGCCCGCGCGGTCCCATCGTCACTTTGACCGCATCGGCCAGCTTCTTCACGCCTTCGAACAGTTCGTTGCGTGCCGCATCTGAAAAATGGATATCTTTTGCTGCCATTTTCACTCCCTCCTAATTTATTTCAAAATTCCAAGAATGTCGTCACTGCTGAGAATCAGCAGCTCTTTTCCGTCGATGGTGATCTCTGTTCCGCTATATTTGCCGAAAACTACCTTGTCACCCACCTTGATGTGGCCCTCCTCTTCAACTTCCGGTCCTATAGCCAGAACTTTGGCCTCCTGGGGCTTCTCTTTCGCATTGTCCGGGATTATGATCCCCGATGCTGTCTGTTGCGGCTCATCAACTCGTTCTACCAAAACCCTGTTTGCTAGTGGCTGGAAACTCATTGACTCTCCTTTCATTCTTGAGATTTAGCAGTTACTTTTTACAAGTGCTGAAATTTTATCCCATTTTTTTTCCATTGTCAAGAGATTTTCCACTTATCTTAGTCTATTTATATCATAATATTGAGTCAGAATGACTCATATATCGACTCATATTTGAATTTTTCCCGTAGCTTTTTTGTGCTACAATAATAAAAATTATGACGGAAGGATATAGGTAATGAAATATCTGTTGAGTGTCATACTCTTTTTGATTCTGCTTCTGGCTCTTCTTTACGGAGCTCTTTTCACCGCACCCGGCAACGGATTTCTGAAACCGGTGATCGAATCAAAAATCGCACAGAAGGTGCCTCTGCCGACCAAACTGCAGAGATTCTTACTTCGGCCGGACCGTTTCGACATTCTGCTTGAAATCGGCGAAGATACAACGATAGAAGCGAAGGGCTCGATGAACCTCTTCTCACAATATATAGACGCTTCATACAGTGTGGATATAAAGGAGCTCTCCAATCTCGAAAAACTGATAGGTACGAGACTCAACGGCCCTTTCAGAACGAGCGGGAGTGTAAAAGGCGACAAGTCTGAACTGAAGATCGTCGGCAACAGCGATGTTTCGGGAAGTGAAACGACCTATTCCATAGATCTCGAAGAGTTCGAACCGGGCAGTCTCACGGCGAAAGTCGCGCATCTGCAGATCGACAGGCTTCTATATATGTTAAACAGACCCCTCTATGCAGAGGGAAGAGTCGATATAGATGCAAAAATCGCAAACCTCGATATGGAGCATCTCGACGGAACGGTAGTCACCGCTATCAGAGAGGGGCTCGTCAATCCGCGGCCGGTCAAAAGCGACTTCAATATTTCGGTTCCGTCAAATCTCACATTCAAAGGCGACGTAAATACCCGTCTCGACGGTAGCAAAGCCGTATCGAAAGTTGACTTCGTATCTTCCATCGCGACTCTATCT
>JALSXE010000119.1:0-1167 GCA_027072755.1 Campylobacterales bacterium
AGCAGCTTTAAAATACGCTCATCCTCGAAATCACCGATATTGAAATTTACCGAAACAGATACCTCAAACCCCATTGCGTGCCACTTTTTCAGCTGCAAAAGGGCCTTTTTCAAGACGATGAAGTCTATCTTCCCCATAAGCCCGTACTCCTGCGCAACAGGCAGAAAAAGTGCCGGCTGCACCAACTCTCCTCTGCCGTTTCGCCACCTCACGAGCGCTTCGAAACCCAAAACTCTACCTTCAATACAATCCACTTTCGGCTGGTAGTATACGATAAACTCCTCTTTCTTTACGGCGGCGTTTAGAGCGTCGAGAACGGAGCGCTTCTCGGCGATATGGTGCCCCATATACTCTTCGTAGAAGAGGACTCTGCTTCTACCGCCGCTCTTCGCCGTCCAGAGTGCAGAGTTTGCATTTTTCACCGCGTCTTTGGCGTTTGCCGCACTTTTCGGATATGTACAGACCCCCATACTCAGGGTAACGAGAAGGCTCTTCCCTATTATGGAGATATTCTTTTCGAAAAACGACTCTATCTTTTCGGTAAGCTCCCTCGCCTCCTCTTCCGTACCGTCATGGAGTATGACGAACTCATCACCGCCGTAGCGGTAGACGTAGCCGGGCGACGCGATCTCTTTGAGAAGTTCGCCGACGCTTTTGATCACTATGTCCCCGAAGAGGTGGCCGAAAGTGTTGTTGATGGTTTTGAAGTTGTCGATATCGAGAAAAATTACGGAGAACTCCCTTTTCGACTCGATCTTTCTCTCCATATCTTCAAGAAGTCTATCTTTGTTGCGCAAAGAGGTAAGGGTGTCGTGACTTCTTAGGTAGTTACTGCGCTCCTCGGCACTCTTGAGCTCTTCGAGTATCACCATTTTGTCGGTTATGTCGTATACGATTCCCACCATCTTCAGCGGCTTGCCCGCCTCGTCTCTTATGACGAATCCCTTTTCGTGAATCCATGCGGTTTTCGAGTTTTTGAGTCTTATCTTGTGCCTCAGATCGTAGTACTCTTTTTCATTCGAAAGTACACTCTCGATCTCCCGCAAAACCACCTCTTTCGTATCTTCGTTCAAAACCGACATAAACTTTTCGAACGAGGGTTTGAAGTTCTCGGCATCTTCACCGTATATCTCGATTTTTCGTCGGCTCCATACCACTTCGTTGGTG
>JALSXE010000120.1:0-1162 GCA_027072755.1 Campylobacterales bacterium
ATACTGTAATCGGCCAACACATCTGAGACTCCCTGGGGACCGACTCCTCTTGCAGCATAGCCAGATACTCCAGGGGAGCGAGGCCACCCAGGGCCCGGTGGGGCCGCCTACGGTTGTAGTGGTCCAGGTAGGCATCGAGTCTTTGTTGGAGCTCGGGGATCTTCGACGGCAGGGGTCGGGTGTAGAACTCGTCCCTAAAGGTCCGCTGCATCCGCTCCACGTGACCATTGAGCTTGGGACTCCTGGGTGGCAGCACGAAGAGCCGAATACCCAGGCGTTGGCAGGTCTCTTCAAACTCCGCCATGAACTCGCTTCCACCGTCCACCTGAAGGGCTTTGACGGGGAAGGGAGCTTGGGCAACCAGGTGGGCCAGAAAGCTGGCCGCCAGGTTGGCCGTGGCTTTGGTGTGGACTTCCGCGAGGGAGAAACGGGTGAAGAGGTCGACGGCCGAGAAGTGCTTGATGACCTCCCCAGGGCCCAGGGTCACGGTCAGGGTGTCCACCTGAATGAGGTCCCCGGGGTGGTTGACTTCGTATCCCTTGGGTTTCCTCTGGGCGTAAGGGCGTCGGGTCTTCCTCTTGACCTTTCCCCTCCGGGCCCGGGCCAAAAAGGCGGCTACGCTTTCCACGCGGCCTTTCGCCTCCAGGTAGGCCAGGATTCGGCCCACGGTGCGCTCGCTGACCAGAACGCCTTGTTTCCTCAAAGCGAGCCAGATCGGCCACCGTCCCCAGGTGGGGTTTTGCTTCCTTAAGGCTTCGATCACGATGAGGCGTTCGGGCGTCCAGTGAACCTTTTGCCGTAGGCGTTTGGGTCGTTTGGGCTTGGGCTTTAGGCCTTTAAGCCCCTCTCCCCTAAGCCGCTGTTTCCAGCGGTAGTAGGTGGCCCGGCTGATCCCTACTAGGGACTGGATCTCGGGCCAGTCCACCTTGTGCTTCCTGAACGCTTCAACCTGTTTGAGCTTTTGTAAGCGGGCCTGGACCCTGGGGTCGCCCGCTCCAGCCCCCTTGAGCTCCTGGGCCTTTCTCGTCCCTCTCCACACCTCTCGGCCAACCGTTGTAAGCTGCATCCGTGGGGACCTCCTCTCTCCTGGAGTGGTCCCCACATTCTTATCGATTCGGTCTCACATGTGTCTGTCCGGGTTCAGGGTCGCAATCTTATGCTT
>JALSXE010000121.1:0-1156 GCA_027072755.1 Campylobacterales bacterium
CATCGGATCGTGGCACGGGGAATTCTCCAATACAGTCGCGGAAACGAACTTCAATATCGCCTCCATCAAATCTTTGAACAGGCTCCGGTCGGTATGCTCTATTTCAACAGAGAGTATAGAGTTGTGGATATCAACGAAGCGATGAGCAAAATTTTCGGTATACCGAAAGAGATGATGCGACACCGCGATCTTTTGACCATCAAAGACAAAAGAGCGATCAAAGATCTTCCCAAAGTCATCGAAAATGGCATGACAATCCATTACGAGGGACCTTATGTCACGACGGCAACCAATGAAGAGATTTGGATCAGTGTGATCTTTTCGCCGGTAAGAAATACCAAAGGTAGCGTGGTCGGGGGTGTTGCAGTGATTCAAGATAAAAGCGCCGAACATGAAGCTCTCAGCCAGGTAGAATTTTTAGCATATCATGATCCTCTTACCCACTTGCCTAACCGCAAACTTCTTGAAGATCGTTACCGCCTGCAAATCAGACAGGCGGCACGAGAAAAATATTACTCCGCCATGCTTTTTCTTTATCTGTACCGATTCAAACATATCAATGACACGTATGGACACGGTATCGGTGATGAAATGATCAAAGAGACGGCCAAGCGTCTGCAAAATATTCTTCGCCAGAGCGATACGATCTCCCGTTTGAGTGGTGATGAATTCATTATTTTTCTACCCATGCTCTCAAAAGCTCCCGAGCAAGCTCTCAGCCGCGTTTGGCAAATTAGTGAAAAGATTCATCACATATTAGGACATCCCTATATTCTCGGCAATCATACCCTCTACGTCACTGCCAGCATTGGAGCGATACTCATCCACGGCGATCGAGAACCGATTGAAGAGATCCTTCGTAAAGTCGACATTGCAATGTATCATGCGAAACATCAAGGGAAAGGAGTGACCAGTTTTTACGAAAAGGAGATGGATAGACGACTACGTCGGACTATCGAGCTGGAACACGCATTACGACATGCTATCGAACGCAATGAGCTCTATCTGGAATTCCAACCGATCGTTCGTGCGAAAGATGGTCGAACCTACGGCGCAGAAACACTGTTGCGATGGCGCATGAGTGACGGCACACTTATTTCACCCACTGAATTCATCCCCGTAGCCGAAGAGAATACATTGATTCACGATATTGGAA
>JALSXE010000122.1:0-1153 GCA_027072755.1 Campylobacterales bacterium
TATATTACCGAAACTGTCGTAAACAATCTCTTTTACCGCTGTGTGGTTCATATCTGTAACGGTTCTGAGGCTTCCCAGATTGTCGTAGTGCAGGTGGTATCTTTTACCGTCTACCGTCACGGCGTACGGAACCCTTTCGTCGGCGTACTCGAAGCGTGCCTTGATGTTGCCGTTGGCGTCGTAGACCGCCAGCAGGGTGGTCAGGTCTCTCCAAAGATACTTTTCGACGATCGTACCGTTTACCTCTTTTGCAACTTATGAACGAGTACGTTTTTAAAACGACAACCATAACGAGAAAGAATTCGGCTAAATCTTTTTCCTGAAACAGACGATATTGGAAATACATTTAGCAACAACGAAACTATAGGAGTCCATAATGAGAAAAGGGTTTACGCTCATTGAGTTGATCTTCGTGATCATAATAATAGGAATACTCGCCGGTGTGGCGATTCCGAAGTACAAGGGGATGAAGCAGAACGCCGAGGTGACCAACGTCTTCAAGGTGGTGCAGGATGCCGTCTCTTCCGTGCCGCCCGCATATCTGAACCTGCTCGATCTTAACGGAACCGACGCCAATATTACCGATATTTTCGAGGTTAAAGGGTCTCCTTACTGGAGCATAAACGCCACATACAACGCATCTTCGACGGCGTGGGAGTACAAGGGCAAAAACGGTGAGCTAAACGCTACGATTCTCATCGACCACACGCAGAATCCGCCTGTTCTCTCGGCCCAGATAAAAGTGGTGAACGACTCTACGAACCTCAAATACCAGAAGCTCAAAAGGCTTGTATCTCCGAACTCCACGTTCAACGGCACCTATACGGTAAACATCGATCTGCAGTAGACGCATGAGAAGAGCCGCTTTCACCCTTATCGAGCTGATATTCGTCATTCTTCTCATAGGGGTGCTCGGCGGCGTTGCCATTCCCAAATTTATAGGAATGCGCGACAACGCCAAAATAACCTCGGAACTCTCCACCGCCTCGTCGGTTCAGACGGCGATAGACACATGTCACGGAGAGTGGATAATAAACGAAGGCTCGTTTACCTGCGGTTTCGACATCGACCCTTCCGACCCCGCGCAGTTCGACGCCTCAACCGGATACCCGATCAAACTGGGCAGCAGCGACACCGCACCCTTGGCCGCGGC
>JALSXE010000123.1:0-1148 GCA_027072755.1 Campylobacterales bacterium
ATCTTTGAGAAACCCCGACAAGCGTGTAGAGGGACTCAAGAAATTTGCAAAAGAGTATTTCCCGAGTACGTCCCTTCTCGATTACGCTCTGACAGTAGAGCAGCTGACCACATCCAAAAAGGATAATCTGATTCTGAATGTCGACGGTACTATCGGAATCCTTATGGTCGATATGTGGCGGGCTCTCGGATATACTGAAGATGAGATCGACGAGTTTATCGAAAGCGGTACACTCAACTCCTTCTTCATACTTGGCCGAACCATCGGATTCATCGGCCACGTACTTGATGAAAAACGTCTCGCGATGCCGATGTACAGGCATCCTATGGATGATATTCTCTACGACGTGCAGCCGGCGGAAAAGATACAGTAACCGCTCATAACAAGACCTTGTGGTATAATTGGCGAAAACCAGTTATACCCAAGGTGCTACTCCTATGAAAAAAGCTTTTACGATGCTGGAACTGATCATCGTAATGACAGTTGCGGCTATTATCGCGATAGTGCTAATTCCCCGTTTTTCAGACAGCAGGCTTCGTGAAGCCGCGGATCAGATCCTTTCGCATATCAGATACACTCAACATCTTGCGATGATAGACGATCGATTCGATCCGAAAGATCCCAACTGGCACCAGGAGAGGTGGCAGATATCGTTTAGACAGTGTAATAACAACGATTGGTACTATGTGGTGGGTCGAGATATGGATCAAAACGGCGGGGTAGACAAGTTCGGCTCGGCCGTCAACCCTTCCGACGGCAAAAAAATGTTCACTACAAATCAGTGCAACCCGCAATTTGATGAAAGCGATCAGATACTGCTATCCAAAAAATATCTAATAGATACCATTCAATTTAGCGACAACTGCGGGAACAACCGCTATATTGCGTTCGACAATCTCGGCAGACCGTATCGGACTACGATGGGTAACGATCCGCTCGATCTGTTGACCGGAGACTGCAAAATAACATTTAAAAGCCCTGATGGAAACTTTACAATAACAGTGACGCAGGAGACGGGTTATGCACGTCTTTCTTCTTTAAACCACAACTGATTATCCTTTTTTAGAAATTTCCGCATTTTTGCAAAAATCTTCACGTTTTCCCTTGACAACCTGTTTCTATGGTGCTATAATTCCCGTCCACAAACA
>JALSXE010000124.1:0-4859 GCA_027072755.1 Campylobacterales bacterium
AATGGTACCGGCAATCGTGGGAAGGGCCCAAATATACAGAGAGAGGGTTGCGCTCGTGCCGGAAGCCGAAGTTGAAAAAGATTCTCTTCCCGCCGATATACTTGAGAAAAACGACAGGTTTTTGCAGGCTCTGGAGAAGAGACGCATAGGCAAAGCGGTCTCAAAATAGTCTGTTCGACAACAGAATCGATCGGTGAGGTGAATGGAAGAGTTTGAAGATGCGTACGATCCTCTACTTAAATCACTGGTAATATTTACCAAACTATACCATAAGCCGTACTCCGCGGAGTCCCTTATACACGGGCTTCCGCTCGAAGAGGAGAACGGCAGGGCCGTACTTTTCAGCCTGAAAAAGGCAAGAGGCCTCATGTCGAGGGCTGCAGGGAGAGCGGGGCTGAAGTCTACGCTCGTAAAGAGGAGTTTGGAAGAGATTTCAGAGCTCTATCTTCCTATGATACTTCTTCTTAAAAACGGTCAGGCCCTCATACTTGAACGGTTTGACGAGAGCGGCAAAAGGGCCAAGGTTGTCCTTCCCGATGCCGGAGAGACACACGAATGGATCGACGTTCATAGGCTCGAAAAGGAGTATACGGGTTACGGGTTTCTTCTAAAGAGGGTCTACGATTACGGCGACAGGGAGCACAGAAGACTCAAGCTCGAGAGCAGCCACTGGTTTTGGGACAGCATAAAGTACTCATACGGCATCTACAGGGATGTGATACTCGCTTCCGTGCTGGTAAACATATTTGTTCTAGCAACCCCTCTTTTTACAAGAACGGTCTACAACAGGGTAATACCCAATCAGGCCGTTGAGACCCTCTGGTATTTCGCAGGCGGCGTTATTGTCATATATCTTCTCGATCTTTTCCTGAAACTGATACGTACATACTTTCTCGAGATCGCCGCCAAGAAGTCGGACATTATAATGTCGTCGGTAATCTTCGAGAAGGTTTTGGATATGAAGATGAAGGGGATGCCCAAATCGATAGGCTCCTTCGCAAGCAACCTCAAAGATTTCGACTCTATCAGAAACTTTCTAACATCCGCCACGCTGACCACCCTTATAGATATACCGTTCGCGATACTTTTTCTCTTCGTGATATGGTATCTCGGCGGTGCCGTCGTATGGGTTCCCATAGCTACGATCGTACTGATTCTGGGCTATGCGCTCTTTATCAGGAAACCGCTGTATAGGAGGATAGAGCAGACACACCAGGCCGCGGCACATAAAAACGGCATTCTGGTGGAGGCGCTTCACAATCTCGAGACCATAAAGACATTGGGTGCTGCGGGCAGGATTCAGTGGGAGTGGGAGGAGGCTACGGGAGAGATGGCCGACAGAAGCCTCTCGGCCAGGCTGATGTCGGCCTCTTTGCCGGCCGTTACATCTTTTTTGGTCCAGTTCAACACCGTTTTCGTAGTGGTTGTAGGGGTATATCTCATAAAAGAGGGCCAGATGACGATGGGTGACCTGATCGCGATAGTCATTCTCGTTTCAAGAACTGTGGCCCCTATGGGACAGGCGGCATCTTTGATTGCCAACTACGAAGATGTCAGGTCGGTATACAGGATGATGGAAGAGATAGTCAACAAACCGGTAGAGCGCCCGAGGGCCAAAGAGTTCGTACAAAAGCCCCAGTTCAGAGGCAAAATAGAGTTCAAAGATGTCACTTTCCGCTACCCGGACGAAGAGAAACCCGCACTCAACGGGGTCTCGTTCAAGATTGAGCCGGGGGAGAAGGTGGGGCTTATAGGGCGCATAGGTTCGGGCAAGAGTACGCTGCTGAAGCTGCTGATGCATCTCTACGAGCCCGACAGCGGCTCCATACTTCTCGACGATATAGATATCAAGCAGATCGATCCGGCGGATCTAAGGGCCAATGTATCGTACGTAGATCAGCATGTGAAACTCTTTAGGGGGACCCTCAAAGAGAATATCAAGTTCGCCAACCCGTACATCGACGACGCCGCCATGCTCGAAGCGGCCGCGGCCGCCGGTGTAGACGAGTTTGTCCGGCTTCATCCGAAGGGGTATGAGATGCCGATAGGTGAGCAGGGGTACGGCCTCTCCGGAGGGCAGAGGCAGGCGGTAGCTATCGCGCGTGCCGTTTTGAGAAGGAGTCCGATCGTTCTGATGGACGAGCCGACGAATGCGATGGACCAGGTGACGGAGGGGCGCATACTCGAGATGTTCAAGGGGCACTTCAAAGATAGAACAGTCATACTCTCCACGCAGAAACTATCGCTGCTCGATGCGGTGGATAGAGTGATAGTCATGCATCACGGCGAGGTATATCTGGACGGTCCCAAAAATGAGGTTCTGGCCCGTTTAAGAGGTGACAGAGATGTTCAGACGCAAAAATGAGCCGCACTCCAGGGAGCTGGAGTTTCTCGAAAGCCTTAGCGGTGCCGTACTGCACACCGCACCGCGCCGCAACAGGGTGGTTCTATACTTCTGGCTGGTTACGGTCGCTCTGTTTCTGTTGTGGGCTTCGATAGCGAAAGTGGACGAGATAGTGAGATCCGAAGGCAAGATTGTGCCATCCGGCGAGAACAAGGTCCTTCAGAACCTCGAAGGGGGGATAGTCGAGGCGATAATGGTCAAAGAGGGCGATACGGTCGAGAAGGGGCAGGTACTTTTGAAGATAAAGAACATTCACTCGAAAACGGAACTTGCCGGTTATATCAGCAGGTACAACGAGCTGAAAGCGCGGGCAGCGCGGCTGGAAGCCGAAGCCAAAGAGGACCCCCTGAAATTCGACGACAAGATGATAAAAGAGCATCCGAATCTCGTTCGGCGCGAGAGGAGTCTTTATGAAGCGAACATGAAGAGGCTCGATGCAAAGATACAGACGCTGAAAAAGCAGATAGAGCAAAAAAGGGACCGGCTCGATGAGTCGAAGGCGAAACTGGCGAACCTCCGAAGAAGCTACAGGCTCATAGAGGAGGAGATAAAGATGAGCGAGCCGATGGTCAAGGAGGGGGTCAAGTCGAAAGTGGACTTCCTGAAACTCAAAAGGGAGGCCAACTCCATAAAGACCGAAATAGATACCGTGAGAGGTTCCATTCCGAGAATAGAGTCGGCCATATCCGAAATCGAGAGCCGAATAAAAGAGACAAAGCTGGAGTTTAAAAGCGCCTCCGAAAAGGAGATGAACGAAGCGCTGGGAGAGATGGAGCGCCTGAAGGAGAAGATAAAAGCGTTCAGGGATTCTGTCGAAAGGACACTGGTGCGTTCTCCTGTAGACGGGGTGGTAAAAAGGGTGTTCGTCAACACTATCGGCGGCGTCGTCAAGCCCGGCATGGATCTTTTAGAGATCGTTCCTCTCGACAAGAAGTTGATTGCCGAGGTGAAGGTTAGCCCCAAAGATATCGCCTTCATATATCCGGGGCAGAAGGCTCTACTCAAATTTACCGCGTATGACTTCTCCATATACGGAGGTCTTGCGGGAAAGGTGATAGGCATAAGCCCCGATACGGTTACGGATAGAAAAGATAGAACCTTCTACATAGTGAGAATACAGACGGACGGAAACTTTCTCTTTTCGGGAGGAAAAAAACTGAAAATCATTCCGGGAATGGTTGTAAATGCCGATATAGTAACCGGTGAGAGGACCATTTTGGAGTACCTGCTCAAGCCGCTGATACATAGCAAAGACTACATCTTTACGGAGCACTGATGGTAGTAGAGTTGATGAGTGAAAATATCGAGCTGCTTGAGAGGTGGAGCTCCATCTTGAAAGATTACGAGACAAAATATATAGAGAGAATCGTAGAGGACGGAAGCGAAAAAGTGGTTCTAGCGGATCTCGCTACAAATGCAAAAGATATCGCAAACCATCTGAAAAGCTCTCCGCGGAGCGAAATCGCAATTATAGCGCTTGAAGGGGCTCCCTCCACGGAGAGGGGTAAAACTCTGCTAAGCAACGGTGTAAAAGGGTACGGCAACGCGTATATGCAGCCTATTCATCTAAAATCGTGCGTAGAGAGTGTCGCCGGCGGGTTTGTCTGGGTATATCCGGAGCTCGTCAGAGAGATGGTCTCATACTTTGAACCCGGCGCCCGGGAGGACGACAATGGCGCCCTTCCCGATATTTTTACGGAGAGGGAGAAGCAGATCGTATCTCTCCTTCTGAAAGGCAAGAGCAACAGAGAGATTTCGGAAGCGCTCGACGTTACAGAAAGAACCGTAAAGGCGCATCTGGGTAATGTATATAGAAAACTGGGCGTAACCAACAGGCTGGAGCTTGTGACGAGGCTGAAAAGCGGTATATAACTCCTATTGTACTTGGGTACAGTAGAAACGAATCGCCGCGATTATATAAAATTCTCTATGATCATAAATTTGGTACCGGCTTTATGCAAAAGATCGGTTATGCGGCATGAACGTAAAGATCGCGCCGCTGCGAGATTTTTTGTGTAAGGCCGGTAAAGTCGCACGAAAGGAGTTTCTATGGCTCAGATAGTAGGTTATGTAAAGAGTGTTTCGGGAAAGTTCGTCGCCAAATCGACAAACGGAGAAGAGCGTATACTGAAAGTGGGAGACCCCATCTACGCATACGACTATGTGTATGACCCGTCAGGCTCGATGAGTGACAAGATCGTCATAGATCTCGTCTCCGCGGATGAAGATCTCTCTTTCAGCGGAACGACGGAGATCGTGTTTGATGAGTCGGTTGTCTCCTCTGATACACTTGTAGCCGAATCGGTTCTCAGGGAGGCCGACGTGAAATCGGCCCTGGCGAAAGTAGATAACTCCGATCAGGACTATATGGACGAGATTTTAAAAGAGTTCGGTGATATCGATGTAGAGGAGACGGCTGCGGGAGAAGAGAAAGAGGAGGGGGGCGTAGTATCGT
>JALSXE010000125.1:0-4839 GCA_027072755.1 Campylobacterales bacterium
ACTGCAGGGTGCCTCGAAGCCATCGGCAGAACGGTTGAGAGCGGAGCGACCCTGCTCGATGTGGGGTGCGGCAGCGGCGTACTCGGAATCGCCGCTTCGATGCTCGGAGCCAGAGTCGATGCGTGCGATACGGATCCGCTGGCTGTAGAGAATGCGATCAAAAACTTTGAGCTCAACGGCTGCACGGTCGAAAAGATCTGGGAGGGATCCGTAGCCGGGACGAAAAAATCTTACGATATAGTCGTCGCCAATATCGTCGCCGATATTCTACGCATGATTGCCGAAGATCTGAAGGCGCGCACGAAAGAGGGCGGTATTTTGATACTTTCGGGGATACTCGAGAGCAAAGAGGGCTCAATAGAGAAGGTTTTCGGCGATATGGAGCTTCTTGAAACGTTGGCCGAAAACGAGTGGCGTACAAAAATCTATAGAAAGAACAAGGATAGAAATGGCGGATAACAATCCAAAAAAAGATCCGAACGATCAGAACTTTTTCAATAAAAACCCGCTTTTGACATTCGCTATCTTCTCTCTGCTTATCATAATACTTTTCAAGAGTTTTATAGATACGCAGGAGGGGCAGTTCGGAGCGCAGAATGCCTCTTCGATGGGTGGCGGTACCGCGATAACCCAGACGAAGACCGTTCCGTACAGCGACATGAAGAAGATGATCAGAGAGGGTCGCATAAAGTATGTTTCGATCGGTCAGACGACGATAAAGGCGATCTCGAGCGAGGGCGGATACAAGACGCTCTACATTGCCAAAAAGGTCGGCGAGGACAACACCCTGATACCTCTGCTCGACAAAATGGGTGTCGAATACAGCGGCTATATCGAAAGTAACTGGCTCGGAGAGGTGCTCTTCGGATGGGTACTTCCGATTCTCATCTTCTTCGGCATCTGGATGTTCCTGGCCAGCAGAATGCAGAAGAATATGGGTGGCGGTATCCTCGGTATGGGGAGCGCCAAAAAGCTTGTGAATTCCGAAAAGCCCAATATAACCTTCGACGACGTTGCGGGTGTCGAGGAGGCCAAGGAAGAGGTCAAGGAGATAGTGGAGTTTCTGAAGTATCCGGAGCGCTATATACGTTTGGGTGCGAAGATTCCCAAGGGTGTTCTTCTGGTCGGACCTCCGGGTACCGGTAAGACGCTGTTGGCAAAAGCCGTGGCCGGCGAGGCGAGCGTACCCTTCTTCTCCGTCAGCGGGTCGAGCTTCATAGAGATGTTTGTCGGGGTAGGTGCCGCGAGGGTCAGGGACCTTTTCGAGCAGGCGAAAAAAGAGGCGCCGGCTATCATCTTCATAGACGAGATAGACGCAATAGGAAAGAGCAGAGCCGCAAGCGGTCAGATTGGCGGCAACGACGAGAGAGAGCAGACTCTAAACCAGCTTCTGGCCGAGATGGACGGATTCAGCTCCGATACGCCCATTATCGTCCTTGCCGCTACCAACCGTCCTGAAGTTCTGGATCCGGCGCTTCTGCGTCCGGGGCGTTTCGACAGGCAGGTACTGGTGGACAAGCCCGATTTCGAAGGGCGTGTCAAAATTCTGAAAGTCCACGTAAAGCACATAAAGATGGCACCTGATGTCGATCTGGAAGAGATCGCACGACTTACAGCCGGCCTTGCGGGTGCCGATCTTGCGAATATCGTCAACGAAGCGGCTCTTCTTGCGGGACGTAAAAACAAAGAGCATGTGGAGCAGGAGGATTTCCGTGAAGCCGTCGAGAGGGCGATCGCCGGACTGGAGAAGAAGTCGAGACGAATATCTCCCAAAGAGAAGCGGATTGTCGCCTATCACGAGAGCGGTCACGCACTGATAGCGGAGACTACAAGAGGTGCCAGGAAGGTTTCGAAGGTCTCCATAATTCCGAGGGGACTCGCCGCCTTGGGGTATACGCTGAACACTCCCGAAGAGAACAAATATCTGATGCAAAAACATGAGCTTGTCGCCGAGATCGATACACTGCTGGGCGGAAGGGCGGCCGAAGAGGTCTTTATCAAAGAGATATCTACAGGAGCCAGCAACGATCTTGAGCGCGCCACCGATGTGGTCAAGGCGATGGTCAGCCTCTACGGAATGAGCGACGTCGCAGGCCTCATGGTGTTGGAGAAGCAGACAAACATGTTTCTCGGCGGGGGCATGAGCCAGAAAGAGTATAGCGAGAAGACCGCAGAACAGATGGATGAGTTTGTTAGAAACTTCCTGGCCGAGCGCTACAAACATGTCGTAAACAGGCTCAAGGAGTACAGCGGAGCGATAGAGGAGATGGTCCACGAGCTGTTCAAGTCGGAGACGATAGAGGGTAAGAAGGTTCGAGAGATTATACGCAATTACGAAGAGGAACACGGGATAAAATCGCGGCTCGTGGATGACGAAAACTCGATGGAAGAGGATCTTAAAAAAGAGAGAGAGGATAAAGAGGCTCGAAACGGCGAAGAGACCGGAGAGTAGAGATGGGCATGAACGGTACCTTCATGAAAATCGGATGGCGATACATACTTCCCGTATGGGGTGTTACACTTCTTGTACTGGTTTTCAGTGACGAAGTGCTGCTGAATCTTCTGCTTATAGCGCTCAGTTTCCTGGTCGCCTATCTTTTCTACCTGCCGGAGCGTACCGCGACAGAAACTTCCGAAAGTGCCGTTTTGTCACCGGTTGACGGTACCGTGCTCTCTGTAGAGAGGCGCAAAGAGGGCACCGCTGTCGTAATCGGAAAATCTATCTTCGACGGCAGTAGTGCCGTACGTGCACCGGTGAGCGGAGAGGTTGTAGAAAAGAGTAGGGTTCACGGCCTATTTATTTCGCCTGCCGACCGGCTCGCCTCGAGACTCAACGAAAACGGTTCGATCGTCTGGAGAATGAAGGGCGGAGAGGTTGTCAAAATGAGAATCGTCTGCGGTCTATATTCACTCGGCCTTCCGATACTGGCCTCCGAAGGGGGGCAGGAGGCCGGAGATTTGGCGGCCCATCTCACTGACGGCACCGTCGAGCTGCTTCTTCCAAAGAGTGTAAAGATGGAGTCGGCACCGGGCGACAAGGTGGTTGGAGGCTTTTCGCTTCTGGCGTACGGGACCGCTTGATGGCCGGCAGAGAGTTCCATCTGATCTACATACTTCCGAATCTATTCACGGCCGCCTCCATATTCACCGCCGTGGTCTCGATAGTATCTGCTATCAACGGAAATTTTGAAAAATCTGCCTGGCTGATCTTTCTCTCTCTGGTCTTTGACGGACTCGACGGGCGCATTGCACGCTTGACGCACACTACCAGCAGATTCGGGATAGAGTTCGACTCTCTTGCTGATCTTGTCGCGTTTGGAGTCGCGCCGGCACTACTGCTCTACCTCTATATAGGCCATGAGTACGGAAAATTCGGTGTTTTGGTTATGGCCCTCTACATAATTTTCGGAGCCATCCGTCTCGCAAGGTTCAACATAATGAGCCCGAAAACAGATCCGACGGTTTTCATAGGCGTACCGATACCGGCTGCAGCCATATTCGTATCGACATGGGTATTGATGTTCGTTCAGTATGAATCTCTGTACTCTTTGAGCGGTATACTTCTTACGGCCGCTCTTATCGTCTCTCTGTTGATGGTGAGTAACATCCGGTATCCAAGCTTCAAAAAGATAAATCTCGAAAAGCCGGCCCTGACCAAGACACTTATAGCTCTGATCGTAGCCGCCTCTTTGCTCTATCTATATCCGGTCGAAGGTGTCGCCTTGATTATAACCCTCTATGTCGTTTGGGGTGTAGGCAGAGCTGTGCGTACGATGATGGTGAAAAGGGTCGGAAAAGCTTGAAACTGGAGAAAAAAATTATCAATTAATAATATTTTATCAGTTTTGGATAGCTCCAATATGCTATACTGTCACAATAAAAACGAAAGGAGAGTCGATGTACGGTACAGATATCGGCAGAGTCAAAGCCATAAAACATTTGCCTAAAATCGAGATAAAAAACACTCTCCTACCTTTCAGCTTCTGATTTCGATAGTATCCGCAAGAGTCTGTTTATACCAAAATCGTGAAAATATCAAGGATAGAGTTATGAAAGATAGAGTATATATATTCGATACGACTTTACGCGACGGAGAGCAGAGTCCCGGCGCGTCGATGAACACGGAAGAGAAGATAAAGATAGCCATGCAGCTTCAAAGACTCGGGGTCGATATCATAGAGGCCGGTTTCGCGGCGGCAAGCCCCGGAGACTTCGATGCGATAAAGCGTATATGCGAAGTGGTGGACAGGAGTGTGGTCTGCTCGCTCGCAAGAGCGGTAGAGCGCGACATTGTACTGGCGGGAGAGTCGCTCGAAGGTGCGCCTCACAAACGGATACATACATTCATAGCGACAAGCCCCATACATATGGAGCACAAGCTCAAGATGAGACCGGACGAAGTTGTACGCCGCGCCGTCGATGCCGTTAAACTGGCCAGGAGCTTTACCGACGATGTGGAGTTCAGCTGCGAAGACGCGGGCAGAAGCGAGATATCTTTTCTCAAAGAGATTCTCGATGCCGTTATCGAGGCGGGAGCGACGACACTCAACATTCCCGATACCGTCGGCTACAGGCTTCCGCAGGAGATGGGAGCGTTGATAAAAGAGCTTCACGAGCATGTAGGTGAACGGGCGATCATATCGGTACACTGCCACAACGACCTCGGTCTGGCGGTGGCCAACTCGCTCTTTAGCGTCATGAACGGAGCAAGGCAGGTCGAGTGTACGATAAACGGGCTCGGTGAGCGTGCCGGAAACGCCGCACTCGAAGAGATCGTTATGGCGATGAAGACACGCTCCGACGTATTCGACGGGGTAGAGACCGGTATCAATACAAAAG
>JALSXE010000126.1:0-1127 GCA_027072755.1 Campylobacterales bacterium
CTCCAACAGGCGATAGAGCTTGTGTACCGCCCGGTATCGGGGAGAGATCGGCAGCTTCTCCATCGGATACTTGACCGTATGGATATTGAATCGGATCATCTCTCTGAAGACCACCCAAAGGCCGACAAAGAGCTCCCCTTTGAAGGTGCGTCGCACCACCTGCTTGAATTTGTCCATCGGTTTCACCGGCGGTTTATCCACCGGAATATAGGTATAGGCCTGTTTTACGTCACGATTTTTAAACTGTTCCAAACTCATCTTGCTCCCCTTACATCATCAGTACGATGCCGGTTACGACAACGTTGATCACCGCGATCGGCATCAGAACCTTCCAACAAAGCCACATCAGCTGATCGGGCCGTACATGAGGCCATGCCGCGCGGGTCCACAGGAAGAAGAAGAATATGAAGCTCACCTTCAGGATGATCGCCAATCCGCCGGGGATGAATCCCCAGTCGTTGAAGCCACCCAGGAAGATGAGGCTGGCCAAAAAGCCGAGGGTGATCATGTTGGCATATTCACCGATGAAAAACATACCCCATCGCATACCCGAATACTCCGTGGCGTAACCGGATACGATCTCCGCTTCATGCTCCAACAGGTCGAAGGGCGTCCGGTTGGTCTCCGCAAAGCCTGCGATCAGGAAAAGGATAAAGGCGACAGGCTGTTTCCAGACGATCCAGTCGAGAAAGCCGCCGGCTTGATAATTGTTGATATCGATCAGTGAAAGAGAACCGACCAGCATCAGCGGGGCCAGGATGGAAAGACCCGTCACCACTTCGTAGCTAAGCAGCTGAATCGCGGTACGGGCCGCACCCAGCAAACCCCATTTGTTGGAGCTGGCCATACCCGCCAGAAGAGGTCCGTAGAGTCCGCTGGCCATCACGCCCAAGACGAACAGTACTCCGACATTGATATCGGCGATAATAGGTCGTACCGTCACCCCGAAGATTTCAAACTCCGGCAACAGCGGCACCGCCGCCAGGGCGATGAAGGCCGTCGCTGCCGTAATGATGGGCGCGATCATAAAGATCGGGCGTACCGCGTTTTGGGGAACGATATCCTCTTTGGTAAAGAGTTTTATACCATCGGCCAATACCTGAAGCAATCCGTACGGTCCGACATGC
>JALSXE010000127.1:0-4823 GCA_027072755.1 Campylobacterales bacterium
CTCAATAAGTCCCATCTCTTTCCTTTTATTATCTGATGTTACGGGGCTCGGCCCGGAATTTGCGTAACATCAGATAATAAAAGGAAAGAGATGGGACTTATTGAGTATATAAAAGCAGGCGGAGTAATTATGGAGATTCTGATAGCCATGAATACCGTCGGTATCGCCCTGATGATTACCAAGTGGATTCAGTTCACTCTTTTCAACAGTAAAAAGGGTGATTTCGCGGATAAGATAGCTGACGAATTCTCATCCATCGCCTCCGGAGACAAGAGAGCCGTGCTGTTGATCGTAAAAGAGCTTCTGCAAAGCAGGCTTAGAAAGATGGAGAAAGGGATGCCGACAATAAAGATAATAGCCACTACTGCCACACTGTTTGGTCTTTTGGGAACGGTTGTGGGCGTATTGATGGCATTCGAGGCGATAGGAAAAGTGGGGATGGGTGATCCGAGCGTATTTGCTAAAGGGATCTCGATGGCTCTTGTTACAACAGTCGGGGGGCTTGTCGTGGCTATTATCCATACCATAGGATACAACTATCTCATAGCCTATCTTGACAATATAGAATCGCAGCTCGAAGAGGAGCTTCTGGTTCGTTTTTACGGATCGAGAAGATGAAACGGCGCAAATCACTGCTTTTGGATATGACACCGCTTGTCGATGTCGTCTTTCTGCTTCTGATATTTTTTCTTGTCACCTCGGTTTTCAAAAAGGAGGAGCTGGCTCTGCTTCTTAACCTTCCGAGTGCGCAAAAAGGTGAAAAGCTCCTTGAGAAGAGAGAGATCTCCATAGAGCTTTCCGAAAATAGTGTCGCACTAAACGGCATAAAACTCAATATGGCCGAACTGGATAGTGAACTTTCAAAAGTAAAAGAGAAAAAGAGGCCGGTGGTTCTGCGCATAGACAAACATGTACGGTATGAACGCATAATAAAGCTTTTCAACACTCTTAAAAAGCATGAACTAAACAATCTGGTACTGGTCGAAGAGGCGAAAATATGAGACTCTCCTTTCCTCCCGCCTACCTACTCTTCAATCTCTGTTAACAATTTTGTTCAAAGTGCCGATATTCAAACGGGATTGATTCGACTGAATATCAAGAATCTTGTAGATAAATTATTTATATTATAATTTTCAATAATTTAAATGATTTATCGAAAATTCTCGATTCAATCAGTTCGTTTGCTTGTATAATCTTGATTTAAGACCAGATTTAAACAAGTAGGACTATAATCAATCTGATTGTCAAATAAAAAGGAGTAGAGATGGCTAGAGTCGTTGTATTGGGTGCCGGTGTCTCCGGACATACAGCCACTTTTTTGCGTGACTGGCTTGGACCGCAGCACGAGGTGGTAGTCGTTACGCCAAACAGCAAATGGAACTGGATTCCTTCAAATATCTGGGTCGGCGTCGGCCAGATGACAAAAGACGATGTAGTATTCGACCTCGCCCCCGTCTACGAAAAAGTGGGCATAGATTACCGTCAGGCGAAGGCGGTCTCTATCCATCCCGAGGGCGGAGAGGCGGAAGATGTGCCATATGTAACCATAGAGTATACGGGACAGGGCAAAGAGGGAGAAAAAGAGCTTGTCTCGTACGACTATCTCATAAATGCGACCGGTCCGAAACTCAACTTCGGAGCCACCGAAGGGCTGGGTCCGGACAACGGATACACGGTTTCGGTATGTACGGCCGACCATGCGACACACGCCAACGAGGAGTTCCAGAAACTGATAGCCAAAATGAAAGGCGGCGAGCGTCAGAAGATCGTAATCGGCACAGGGCACGGGATGTGCACATGTCAGGGAGCCGCATTCGAGTACATTTTCAATGTCGAACACGAACTCCGAAAAGCGGGAGTGCGTGACCTTGCCGAAATAACCTGGATTTCAAACGAATCTTTCCTGGGCGATTTCGGTATAGGCGGTCTGCATATGAAGCGCGGCGGTTATGCTGCCAGTTCCCGCCTCTTTGCCGAATCTCTCTATACAGAAAGAGGTATTCCATGGATCATCGGCGCTCATGTAAACAAGGTAGAAGAGGGAAAGATTCATTACGAGCAGCTCGACGGCTCCACAGGTGAGCTTGAGTTCGACTTTTCGATGCTGATTCCGCCCTTTTCGGGTGTGGGCCTGAAAGCGTACGCAAAAGACGGCAGCGACATGACGGACAAACTCTTCGCTCCGAACGGCTTTTTGAAGGTAGATGCCGATTACAGCGGCAAGCCGTATGAAGAGTGGAGCGCGAGTGACTGGCCGAGAACCTATCAGAACCCCGACTATCCCAATATCTTTGCCGTGGGAATCGCTTTTGCGCCGCCGCACGGCATATCCAAACCGATGAAGAGTCCGAACGGCACTCCAATCAACCCGACTCCTCCGAGAACGGGAATGCCTTCGGGAATCATCGGTAAAACCGTCGCGATGTCCATTCGCGACATGATCGAAAAGAACAGCGACAAGCCTACCCACCACGCCTCTATGGCCGAAATGGGAGCAGCATGCGTCGCATCAGCAGGTAAGGGGCTCACCGACGGTATGGCGGCAGCACTTACCGTCTACCCGGTCGTACCCGATTTCGAAAAATACCCCGGAATAGGACGAGATATTGACTATACATTCGGTGAGATCGGCCTTGCGGGACACTGGATAAAGCATATACTGCATCACATGTTCCTCTACAAGGCGCAGCTCAAGCCGGGCTGGACACTGATACCCGAATAAGAGAAAAGGAGAGAGAATGGAACATATAGAAAAGAATATCAAGCCCTACGAACCGAGTTTTACCACAATGGTTCCCACGGGTTTCGTCCGTTTTATGAGAACATGTCTTATTTGGCAGTTTATCCGCTTCATCGTAATAAATATCAAAATGCTGGCGGTCGTTAAAAAAAGCCACCACTGAAAACGGCTCCGCGCTTTTGCGCGGACCGCCGCCGTACTCCTCAATTAATCATTTCCGAAAGAGGTTTGAAAATGTCCGTAAAAAAAGAGCTGATAGTCTACCCTGACGATCGGATAAATATACCGTCCACAGATGTCAGGAAGTTCGATGAAACTCTTTTCGAAGTGATCGATATGATGAGGGAGGTGATGGAAGAGAACGGTGCGGAAGGTCTTGCCGCCATACAGACGGGTTACCCATACAATATCGTTCTCGTAAAAGAGTCCGGCGGATCGATACTTGAGCTCATCAATCCCAGGATTCTAAAATCCGAAGGTTCGGTCTCCAAAAAGGAGAGGACCCTCTACTATCCCGAGATCGAGATCGAAATTCCAAGATACGAGAGTATCAAGCTTATTTATGAAGACAGGTACGGCAAACAGCACCATATGGAGGCTTCCGGTGATCTGGCACGAATTATACAGAGAAAGATCGACTACACTTTCGGAGGCACCTTTCTGTCGAAGGTATCCAAGCAGCAGAGGGAGGCCGTCGAAAAGGCGCTGGCCAAAAACGGACTGGTACCCGAAGTCGAGCTCTGCCCAACCACCTCGAAGCGTGTGTACTTTCTGAGTGTAAGCGACAAGATCCTCTTTTTTATGTTCCTGACCCTATTCGCTAAACTTTTCGACGTTTCGGAAGAGACGCTCTCATCTTTGTACGCTTTCGACAAAATCGGCGTACCCGTCGTAATACTTTTAATGATCGGCTATTTTATTTTCGGCCGCTGGGAGGCAAAAAAGTATAGCAGTTGCACGAGCTGCCAGATAGGCAACATGCTCGGCTCGATGGCGAAACGGATAGTAGCGGCCGTAACGATAGGAGCGGGTGTATATTTTGTTTTTGGCTCCTGAGCGCTTTATTATAGATTAATCTAAGTACTATACAATAGTAGTATGGTAAAAAAATTTCTTATAACTGCCGTTGCGGTCGCGCTTTTTGCGGGGAATGGAGCGAATATGTCCGGATCAACTGAAAAAGCGGTAATCGGAGGAGGCTGTTTCTGGTGTCTCGAAGCGGTATTCGAAGAGGTCAAAGGGGTTAAAGATGTTGTCAGCGGCTATGCCGGAGGTAGTGTCGACAACCCGAGTTATGAAGCTGTATGCGGCGGTAACACCGGCCATGCGGAGGTGGTAGAGATTACGTTCGATCCGAGTATCGTAACGTTCGACGATCTTCTTGAGATCTTCTGGAGCATACACGACCCCACCACTCTGAACAGGCAGGGTGCCGATGTGGGCACACAGTACCGCTCCGTAATATTCTATAGGGACGAAGAGCAGAAAAGGATCGCCGAAAAATCAAAAAAAGAGGCTCAAAAGCGTTTCTTCGACCCGATAGTCACCGAAATCTCTCCTCTGGTAAAATTCTGGCCCGCAGAGGAGTACCACCAGGACTACTTTAGGAAAAATCCTTACCAGGGGTACTGCCAGGCCGTAGTGGCGCCAAAGGTGGAGAAGTTCAAAAAGAGCCATAAAGGATGGGTAAAGTGAAACCGGATACCGATATTATGATATGCCACTGCAACGACTTGACGATAGCGGATATCGCCAAAGTGATCAAAGAGAACGGCTTTCAGACTCTCGATGAGCTGTTGGAGCAGGAGATTTGCCCGATGGGCGACAAGTGCGAAGCATGCCGCGATGAGGGTTACGAGAATGACGGATACAACATCCCTATGGTACTATCGATGGTAAAGTCGGGAAAGGTTTGAAATGGACAAAGAGAAGAAGATCGATCTTGAAGTGAAGGTCAGTGTAGAGGAGATGAAAAAGATCGGGGAGTACTGTCGCGAAAAAGGTTTGAACTTTTCCGAATGGATGCGCGAACTTGCGCTGCGTGAAATCGCCAGGGATGAGCAGAAGAAGGACGAAGAGGATC
>JALSXE010000128.1:0-4822 GCA_027072755.1 Campylobacterales bacterium
GTCCGTCCTTTACGTCGAGACAGGGGATGATACGTTTTGCAAATGTCTCCAACTCAACTCTCTTTCTTTCTATGGATTCCGTTTCGCACGGTCGACTCGTCGGCCGAAAGCGACCGGCGCCCGCACCCTGTGCATACAGAGGCGAAACTGGTATAATGTCTGCCGAATTATAGCGCAAACCGGCGTAAAGTGACGAAAAGTTTAAGCATTCTTTAAAAATGTAATCTCTTTTTAAGAAAAGTTTCAGTATGATAGAGCCCAATTTTCATCAAAACAGTGAAAAGATCGCCAAAAAAAGGTTTGGCCAAAATTTCCTGAAAGATGAAACGGTACTGCACAAGATCATCGAATCGATGCCCGATGACGACCTGGAAGTGGTCGAGATCGGGCCTGGATTAGGTGATTTGACCGGTTATCTGGTCAAGATTAAGGATGTCACCGCTTATGAGGTGGACAGAGATCTATGCGGGCATCTGCGCAGAAAGTTTGAATCTTCCATCGAGAACGGAAGGCTGAAGCTTCACTGCTCGGATGTTCTGGACCACTGGAAGCAAAATAGTCTGGTTGAGCGACCGTATCATCTGGTCGCGAACCTGCCCTATTACATTGCTACGAACATCATTTTGAGGGCACTGAAAGACCCGAACTGCAAAAGCATACTGGTCATGGTCCAAAAAGAGGTGGCCGAAAAATTCAGTGCGAAACCGGGGGAGAGGCAGTTTTGCGCCCTATCGGTTCTGGCTCAGAGCTGCGGACAGGCGGAGATCCGCTTCGATGTGCCTCCTGAAGCGTTCGTTCCGGCCCCCAAAGTGATGTCGTCGGTACTTCAGATTCGGAAAGAGAGTTCACTCGACGATCCGGAGCTTGAGGATTTTTTGAAAACGGCTTTCAAGCAGCCGAGAAAGACTCTGGCAAAAAATCTTTCGACCAGGTTCGACAAAAAAGATGTAAACGGCGCGCTGGCTTCTTTGGGTCTGGGCTCTTCGGTCCGTCCTCATGAAGTGGAAACATCCCTCTATCACCACCTAAAATCTATTTTGCAAGGTGATATTGATGGAAGAGAAAAAGAGCGAAAAGCGGGGAAACCAGCCCCGAAACGATCAGGGCGGAGGAGCGCAGAAGAGCGGTAACCGACGGCCCGGAAGAGCACAGGGAGGAGAGAAGCAGTCGCAGAGGCGTTCGGAGCAGCGCGGTCAGGATCAGCAGGGAGGGGGCAGAGGCCGTACGCGCGGAGCCAACTCCCGCAACCGTGGCGGACAGAGGGGCAGGGGCCGAGGCAACGGCCGAAACCCGGAGTCTCACTACAAGACTCCCAAAAACGTAAAACGGAGCGCAGACGGAGTCTATACGGATATAAACCAGGCTATCGCCGCCAACAAGGAGGTCCATAAAGAGCGTCTCGATACTGCGGCAAAGATCGATACGAGCAACAAGGCGCGCGTACGCTTCACCCCTCTCGGCGGTCTGGGCGAAATAGGCGGCAACATCGCGGTTCTCGAGACCGAAAAGAGCGCCATAGTAATCGATGTGGGCATGAGCTTCCCGACGGAAGATATGCACGGCGTCGACATTCTGGTTCCCGACTTCAGCTATCTGCACGCGATAAAGGACAAGATCGACGGAATCGTGATCACACATGCGCACGAAGATCATATCGGAGCGGTTCCCTATCTGTTCAAGGAGCTGAAGTTCCCCATCTACGGCACTCCCCTGCCCCTGGGCATGATCGCCAACAAGTTCGACGAACACGGACTCAAAAACGACAAGAGCTATTTTCGGTATATAGAGAAGAGAAAGCCGATAAAGATCGGGGATTTCGAGGTGGAGTGGATACATATGACACACTCCATCATAGACGCCTCATCTTTGGCGATAACTACCCCGGCCGGAGTCATAATCCATACCGGCGACTTCAAGATCGACCACACTCCCGTCGACGACTACCCGGCCGATCTGCAGCGGCTTGCATATTATGGGGAAAAGGGGGTTTTGTGTCTTCTTTCCGACAGTACAAACTCTCACAAAAGCGGTATTACAAGAAGCGAAAAGACGGTCGGCCCGACATTCGACCACCTCTTTGCGAAGGCGAAGGGGCGTGTGATCATGTCGACCTTCTCCTCCAACGTGCACCGGGTCTATCAGGCGATCGAGCACGGCATAAAGTACAACCGCAAGGTGGCGGTGATCGGCCGCTCCATGGAGCGCAACCTCGAAACCGCAAGACAGCTAGGCTATATAGAGATTCCGGAGGATATATTTATAGACGCCCACGAAGTGACCAGGTACAACGATAACGAGGTGCTGATAGTGACCACCGGAAGCCAGGGGGAGACGATGAGCGCACTCTTCAGGATGGCCACTGACGAGCATAGGCATATTAAGATAAAGCCCTCCGACACGATAATTATTTCGGCCAAGGCGATTCCGGGGAACGAGGCGAGTGTTTCGCGAATAATGAACCACCTCGTTCGCGCGGGAGCCACCGTCGCCTATCAGGACTTCAGCGAGATTCATGTCTCCGGACACGCCGCGCAGGAGGAGCAGAAGCTGATGCTGAGACTCACACAGCCCAAATTCTTCCTTCCGGTGCACGGAGAGTACAACCATATCGCAAGACATGCGAAGACCGCGGTCTCGTGCGGTGTAGACGAGAGGAACATCCTTCTTATGAGCGACGGGGATCAGGTGGAGTTGACGCCCAGGTACCTCAAGAAGGTCAAGACGGTCAAGACCGGCAAGACCTATATAGACAACCAGGCCAACATGGAGATAGAGAACGATATCGTTCTCGACCGCCAGAAACTGGCTACAGAAGGGATCATAATGATTGTGGCCCAGATAGACCAGAATACGCACAAGCTTGTAGGACACCCGAGGGTAAGCAGTTTCGGAATAGTCGCGGACAAAGAGGACAAGAGGTTCGCCAAGGAGATAGAGGCTATAATAGAGACATATATGGCGCACCAGAATGAAGCGGACAAACTCGATACCAGAACTATCGAAAACGATATAAGGCAGGCCGTCAGAAAGCATGTACTCAGAAAGATGAAGCGCTACCCGCTGATAGTGCCTACCATCTATGTCGTTTAAGAGCCGCGAAACAGGCGAAGAGAGAATGAAGAGAGAGAAAGAGAGCGGCGATATGCTCGCCGTCGCCCGTGAAGTACTCGAAATCGAGGCGCGATCGCTGCTGGATGCGGCAAAGGGCCTTGATGAAAGTTTCGAAAAGGCGGTAGAGCTCATCTACGCAATCAAGGGAAAGTGTATCGTTACGGGGGTCGGAAAGTCGGGCCTTGTGGGTGCCAAGATGGCGGCAACGCTTGCAAGCACCGGTACGTCGAGTTTTTTTATACACCCTACCGAGGCGCTGCACGGCGATCTTGGCATGATAGGCCCCGACGATCTGGTGATAGCGATAAGCTACAGCGGGGAGAGCGAGGAGCTTGTCAAGATACTGCCGCATATCAAGCGATTCGACATTCCCCTGATAGCCGTGACGGGCGATAGCGGCTCTACGCTGGCGAAATATGGAGATATATCTCTTTCGATAAAGGTTGAAAAAGAGGCTTGCCCGTTAGGGGCCGCACCCACCTCTTCTACTACCCTGACGATGGCGCTCGGCGACGCTTTGGCCGTGGCACTGATGAAAAAGAGGGATTTCAGGGCGGAGGACTTCGCATCTTTCCATCCGGGAGGCTCTCTGGGCAAGCGTCTATTCGTGAAGATAGAAGATCTGATGAGGCGTGAAAACCTGCCGGTCATATCGCCCGAGACCTCTTTGAAGGAGGCTGTGGTGGTGATGAGCGAAGGGAGGCTCGGAAACGTTCTGATAGAGGATGAGGATGGGAGGCTTGTAGCCGTACTTAGCGACGGAGATGTGAGACGCGCCCTTATGGACAGCGGCTTTTCGCTCGATAGCGAAGCTATAAGATACGCCAACAGAAACCCGAAAACCTGCAGCAACAAGAGGATGCTCGCTTCCGAAGCCCTCGAACTGATAGAGAACCACAAGATACAGCTTCTGCCCATAGTGGACGAAAGCGGCCGCGTAAAGGGTGTTCTGCATCTTCACGACCTTGTGGAAGCGGGGATAAAGAGATGAGCGAAGGGATGAGGCTAAACAAATTTATTTCGCATTACACCAGATACTCCCGCCGTGAAGCCGACAGGCTGATAGAGGAGGGTAGGGTTCAGGTAAACGGCAAGCAGGTGAAGGATTTCTCCTATCGTGTCGGCCCTGACGACAAGGTGGTTTTGAATGACCGTGTGATAAAGCCGAAGTCTATGCACGAAATGACGGTTTTAGTCTACCACAAGCCCAAGGGTGAGCTCGTTACCAAAAAGGACCCGGTGGGCAGAAGAACGATTTACGATTCGCTTCCTAAGCGGTTCGCCCACTTCGTACCGGTCGGCAGGCTCGATTTTGCGAGCGAAGGACTGCTTCTGCTCACCGACTCTCCAAAGGTGGCGGATCTGCTGATGCGCAGCAGCCTGTAGCGTGTTTACAACCTAAAAATAAGAAGCTCTATCACCCCTGGCATGGAAAAAGCGAAGCAAAACGGAATGAAGATAAGAGGAAAAAAGGGAGCTCACGAAAAGAGTAGAATCGAAGAGATGGAGTTCGCCCCGTTTTTTGCATACCAAATCATTAAAAACGGGACCAACTACTCGAAGATCCGTGTAGCCATCGGTGAAGGCAAAAACCGCGAACTTCGCCGATTTTTCGCCCATTTCGACAGAGAGGTGCTCGATCTTCATCGCGTAAGCTTCGGGGGCATAAGTCTAAACAACCTGCCCAAGGGGAAAACGCGCTTTCTTACAC
>JALSXE010000129.1:0-1124 GCA_027072755.1 Campylobacterales bacterium
CTAGAGGGGGTAATGATGATAAAGCTTGTGATAATAATGGTTTTCTTTATGTTAATGGTTGTTGCCAGTATAATTATTGGGATGAAAAAATAAATAATTGTTTTGAGTTTATTTTGATTGTCAATTAATCACGTGCAAAAAGTAGCTCTAATATTCTATTTTCAGACAGAAAATTGCTTTTCCTATCACTTTTTATTTAGAACAGCATGGTATTTAGTTAATAAGTAGATAGCAAATTCCATCTGATAAAAACTAATGCTAAAGCTCTATATAAAGCTCTAATGGACTTAGCATAAGCTTTTGTCTTTCTTTTTAACATGGCTAATTTACTTCTCAAAAATGAATGTAAACCTTCATTCCAGTTAGTATATCCATATTTTTTCACTTTCCTATTACCTAAATTTTCATAAATCCTATAACCATCTGTTTGTATTTCTTTAGCTACAGGAATTTGATAGTAAAATTTCCAAAAAGTATCCTCGTCTCTTTTCCCTATTTCAAAAAACTTAAAGTCTTTGTCAAATACTGCAGTCCATATCCATATATCGTTTTCTTTGCTTCCTACATAAGTCCACATTTCATCTAATCCAGCTCTTTTGAAAGTTTTACTTTGGAATGCTTTCTTTCTTCCTTCTATTTTTTTTTATCGCTTTTTCTCCTTCTGCTCTAATCCAGCTACGAACTGTCTCATAAGGAACTTCTAATGACCTTGCTATTACTGCTATTTCAACCCCATCTGTATACAGTCTTATCGCTATTTTCTTTAGGTAGTCTGGATAATGCCTTCTTTCCGGGTTTTCTACAAAAATTCTCCTGCACTCTTTACATAAATATCTTTGCTTCCTTTGATTTGATTTTCCATTTTTTACTGTTCTTTGTGAACCACAATATACACACTTCATAATTTTTATTTTACATTAAATCTACTCTTTAACTAACTACCGATGTTTTTCAACAGGTAATTCTATTAAATCTAAATACTTTATAGACTCTTCAATAAAACTCCTAAAATCTAAATTTTTACTTATTATTTTTAATTTTCCAAGTCTTGCTTTTATTGCTATTTCCCAAACGGAAGCACTACTTAAGTATAGTATACTTTGATTATTACTAATAATCTCAAG
>JALSXE010000130.1:0-1117 GCA_027072755.1 Campylobacterales bacterium
CCTATCTGGTCCGACGCTCCAAAGCGCATGCCAAAAGTTTTGATTGGCTGGACCACCGGTTGGCCTGGTTCTTCGTCAATAAAAATCTCGGACTATGATCGTATGAAAATGCTATTCGGTCAGTGCCTTTCATTGACCATCCACACAGATTGAGTTTTTTATAGTATAATATCTTTGTTTTTTTTATTAAATTTTACTTTTGAGATAAAAGAAAGAAATGCCTTTAAAAACGGCTTCCAATCTTTTACTTTATCTCGACAGTTTAGATGACTGTTCTCTACACAACTTTCGATTCCAAAAAGGAGCATGAGTGAAAAGAGTGCCGCTATTTTTGTCGATCCTGCTTCTACCTATGTTGCTGAATGCGTCGCACAAGCTCGAGTTTAAAGAGAGGCTTGTCAAATCCGCAACAGAGAAAGCGCAAAAGGGCGACCCGAACGCGCAGTTCACACTGGGCGAAATGTACTACCTCGGATTTCTGGGTAAAAAGGATTACGACAAAGCTATATACTGGTACAAAAAGGCGGCCGAGGGCGGCCACAGAAAGGCGGAGTTCAACCTCGGGTACATCTATTTCACCGGAAAGGGTGTCAAGAAAGACTACAAAAAGGCTTTCAAGTGGTTCATGAAAGCCGCCGAAGATGATGACCCGAAGGCGATGAGATACCTCGGAGAGATGTACTATAAAGGCCTTGGAGTCGACAAAGATTACAAAAAAGCTTTCTACTGGTATAAAAAGACCGCAGACCTCGGTTATCCGAAAGCCCAGTACCAGGTAGGGATCATGTACAGAAAAGGGCTCGGGGTAGAGAAGGATATATACAAGGCCAAATACTACCTGAAGCGTTCCGCGGTACAAAGCTGTGCCGAAGCCGAATTTGAGCTCGGCAAAATGTACCTTTCGGGCGACGGCATAGAGAAGGATGAAGAGAAGGCGATTCGCCTTTTGAAAAAGGCTCTAAAAGACGGCAAAAAAGAGGCAAAAGAGTATCTCGAAAAAGTGGAAGAATAGAGAAGCCGGCGAAACTTTTCCGCCGGCATAGGCCGCAGATCAGCCGGAGTGACTCTCTTCATAACCCGGAAGCGTCTCTTTTCTTATAAGCTCCTCCCATCCATA
>JALSXE010000131.1:0-1114 GCA_027072755.1 Campylobacterales bacterium
GTTCTATACGAATGTAAAAACCTTCTTGGCCTATGGATTCTGGAAGTTTCCAGCTAACAGCGGAAGGGATTTTCCATCTTTTGAACTGGCGTCTCTTTATTTCGGATACCGCTTGAAACAACCCATTTTCACTATCTTGCTATCCATTCAAAAAATCCGATACAAACCCTTTTCGGCGCAAGATCTCGATCAAAGAGCGCAACAGATAGTTATTTTCAAAAACAATCGTATAGACCCTTCCTCCATCTTTGAGGGGCGTGACGATATTTTTCTTTTTGAGTTTTGACATTAGATAAGCTTTTTTCTTGGAGCCCTCTATCCCGAAGCGCGAAAGTTCGCTCGATTTTATCGCCATCTCCTCTTTTCCGACGATATAGCGCAGGATTTTGTATTCCATCTCATCGATATAGGCTCTCTTCCTGGAGAGTTCGAGCATCGGAAAGAGTAGCTCATCTCTGACATAGTCGAGATACAAAAGTGAATCGATCTTTTCGATTTCGTTTTTCAAGCCCAAAAGAAAATACTCACACCATGCCAACAGGTCGTCATCTTTTAGAGTATCTGCCCTTGAGAGCATCCGGTAGTATTTATCTCTGTCACTATAAAAAACGGAGGATGGATTCAAGATACGACCGTTTTTCACCTGAAAATCGAGTTTGATCAAAAATGCATAATTGAGCAGTCTTCCCATACGGCCGTTCCCGTTATCGAAGGGGTGAATATATTCGAATCGATGGTGTGCAATGGCCACCATCAAAAGCTGATACTGCTCTTTCCTCTCCTTGTTAATAAACGATACAAACTTATCGAAACACTCCTGTAAAAGCATGGGAGAGGGAGGTCTATGGCCCGATTTGTTGATGCTCACATCGAGTTTTCTCAACTCCCCAGGATATCGAGACCCCTCTCCCGAAGGTGGAGGAGACAAGCCCTCTGTCAAAATTTTGTGAAGGTGGGAGATATAGGCGCGGTCAATGACGGTCTCCGAATCGGTATTTTGTTCAATGAACGCTATGGCTTTTTCAAGATTCCGTATCTCTCTTGTCGACTCATCCTCATTATGGGCAATAAGATTCTCGACATAGTCGGCCAGTGTCGTATTGTTGCCCTCTAT
>JALSXE010000132.1:0-4787 GCA_027072755.1 Campylobacterales bacterium
TATAATAAAAATTTTTATAGTAATATTTCGATTTTTACTGTAAAATAAAACAATTTCTTCATCAAAGGAGAGGCATATGAAGAGAATGGCGGCGGTATTACTGCTCTCATTGCCCCTGTTTGCGGCACACAAGAATCTAACGCTCGACCAGGCGCTCGCACTGGTGAAAAAGAACAATCTCGAGATACGTGTCGCTGAAGATGAGATACGTATGAAGAGGATGGATGTAAAGGTTGCCGACGGTTACAACTACGGAAGCGCCGATATCGTCTTGAACGCCCTACGTTCAAACGATGCAGGTAACGTATTCGGTTTCAAGCTTCAAAGTAGAGAGGCCACTTTCAGGGATTTCGGCTTCTCCGATTTTCTCGGAGGTGTAGGGCAGGCGCTTGCGATGTCCGGCGGTGATTTCGGACAGTTCACCGCTATCATGTCCAATCCGGCGATGCAGAACACTCTGCTAAATACCGCACCGAACGATCTGAACTATCCTGAGGCCAGAAACCACTTTCAGGAGAAGATTCAGTACAAGGTCCCCCTCTATGTCGGCGGCAAGTTGAACAAATACGGTATGATCGCCAGAAAGATGGCCGATATGAGTCTGCTGGACAGACAGAGGATCATAAACGAAAAAGTGTACCAGACAAGAAAGACATTCTACGACATAGCTTTGGTAAACAGCTATATAAAGAATCTGAAGATCATACTAAAGAATGTGGAGGAGCTTGAAAATACGGTCGCCAATATGGTTAAAGAGGGTTATGCGCTCGATATCGACCTTCTTCAGGTCAAAACCAAGAAGGCGGATGTACTGCGTATGCTAAACCAGGCGAAACTGAACAGGAAACTTGCATATCAGTTCCTCTCTTTTCTGCTCGATGAGAAGGTAGAGTCCGTCTCGGTGGCGGATAAAGATGTACCGATGCCGGTCATGGATAAGAAGGAGATGGTAAACAGAAACCTCGACATCCAGAAGGCGAAGATGGGCCTGGAGGTGACAAAACTTGCGATAGGGGTCGAAAAGGCGGCCTACTATCCGCAGATAGGCGCATTTGCAGAGTATGGGAGTGCCGACGACTCTTTCATGAACGACTTCACCGACAAAGACGCCTACACCGTCGGAGTGCAGATGAAGTGGAACATCTTCAACGGGATGATCGACAAATCGAAGTATGAGAAGGCGAGAATACAAAATCTCAAGGCAAGACACCAGGTGGAGCTCGCGAAAAAGGGCATAGCACTCAAAATCGACAAGATAATCAGCGAGATAAAGAGTCGTGAGTACGACATAAAATCGCTCAAGCAGAAGGTCAAGTTTATGCGAAGGGTTTACGAAAATTACTACAACCGCTATAAAGAGGGTCTTATATCTATAAACGACGTTCTTATCAAAAACAGCGAGGAGATCCAGGCGGTTTTGAAACTCGCAAAGACACGTAACGCGAGAAACGACAAAGTTTTCGAACTCGAAAATATCATCAACAAAGGAATGTTATGAAAAAGATTGTTCTTCTATTCGTTATGCTGACGGCGGCGGTCGTCGCGGCGGAACTTACGCTTACCGGAAGTGTCGTGTCGGATAATCAGAAGATGATGACGAGCCGTTACATGGGTTTTGTCAAAAAGGTCTACGTGGTAGAGGGGCAGAGGGTAAAAAAGGGGCAGCTCCTCTATACGATCGATTCGAAAGAGATAGATAGTGCGAAGTCGCAGGTTGAGCTGGCGATCTCCCAGGCAGAGCTCGCTCTGCAGATGAACAGAAACCAGTACAACAATATTCTAACGAACCTCGCCAGGCACGAGCGCCTCTTCAAAAAGGGGATGGTTTCAAAATATGAGCTCGAAAATCTCCAACTGGCGGCCGAGAATACGAAGGCTATGATAGAGATCGCGCAGAAGCAGGTGGCCCAGGCGAAGGCGAAACTCAAAGAGGTGATGAATCAGTATGCCTACCTGGACGTAAGAGCGCCGAACGACGGTGTGGTAGTCGAGAAACGGATCAAGGCGGGCGAGATGGCGATGCCCGGTATGCCCGCGATTATACTGACCGATCTTAGTGATTTGAAGATTTTGACGGAGATCTCCGAGAGCGACATAATCAATGTAAAAGTGGGTCAGAAGGTGACGGTGGAGGTGCCTTCGATGAACCTTCGAAAAGAGGGAAGGGTGTTTGCGATAATCCCCAGCTCCAACCCTATGACCCATCAATTCAAGATGAAGGTCTCATTCGACTATAAAGGCTACAGGATCTACCCGGGTATGTACGCCCAGGTCACGATAAAATAAAGGGTTCGGTATGCAAGAGAGTAAAAGCTACAAGCCCAGGGATGTCGCAGGCAAGCTTGCCCGTACGTTTCTGCACAACCCGCTTACACCGGTTCTGGGAATCTTTCTGCTCGTTATAGGCTACATTTCGCTCGAGATTATGCCGAGGGAGGAGGACCCGCAGATTTCGGTCGCCGGCGGTACCATAATCGTACCGATGCCGGGTGCTACGCCGCGGGAGGTCGAAAACATCATAGTCAACCCGCTCGAACGAAAGATAAAAGAGATAAAAGGGGTCGAGCATATCTACGGCATAGCCATGGCAAACGTCGGTATCGTAAACGTTATGTACTATATAGGCGAAGATAGAGAGAGGGCGAACCTTAACCTGTACGACAAGGTCATGCAGAATATGGACCTGCTTCCAAAAGGGGCTATGCAGCCGCTCGTAAAACCGTTCGACGTCGATATAGATATTCCCATCGTCACTATTGACTTCTATAGAAAGCCGGGCTCCAAGATAAGCGAGACCGATCTGTTCAAACTTGTACGCGACATACAGCAGCGTCTCAATCGGATAGAGAATGTATCCAAAACGGCAATCAAAGGCGGTAGCAGGGAGCAGTACAACATTCAGGTCGATCTCGGGAAACTTTCCGGGTACCACCTCTCGCTCGGGCAGATCGTTCAGGCAATCAAGGCGCTCGCGGTAAACGTACCGGATGTCAAAGGCAGAACCGAAGACGGGAAACTTGTGATATTCGGAGTCAAGAACGCCATAGAGAGCATAAGAGACGTACAGAACCTGATAGTAGCGCAGTATATGGGTTCGCCGATCTACCTCAAAAACGTTGCTACCGTGACGGCCGGAAGCGATATACAGAATTATAAAAAGGTTTTGATGGCGCAAAGAGCGGGTGAGAAGTTCTCCGATCTTCACGATGCCGTTACGCTCGAGCTTGGAAAGCTTGCAGGCTCCAACGCCGTCGTCATAGCCGACGAGATAAAAGAGCACCTGAAGGCGCTTGAGCCGAAACTGCAGAAGATGGGAGTGGGCTATATGCTTACGAGAGATTACGGCAAGCGTGCCAACGACGCGGTAAACGAACTTGTAAGCCATATTCTGATTACCATAGCGATTATAGCAGTGATGCTTATCTTCTTCCTCGGCTGGAAAGAGTCGCTGATCGTAACTTTTACCGTTCCGGCCATATTGGCTATCACACTCTTTATAGCCTATCTGTCGGGTCAGACGATAAACAGGATCACGCTGTTCGCTTTCCTGCTCTCTCTCGGTCTGCTCGTTGACGCCGCCATCATCGTCATAGAGAATATCCACAGGCACCTGCACGCCCACGATGCGGTCGACAAAGATATCGATGAAATCATGGTGCAGGCTACCGACGAGATAGGGGCTCCTACGAACATCGCGACACTCGCCATCATTCTGACGATGGTGCCGATGGCGTTCGTCGGCGGCATGATGGGGCAGTTCATGAAGCCGATTCCCGAAAACGTTCCCGTCGCACTCGTGGCCTCGCTTGTGGTGGCTTATATCTTTACGCCATATCTGGGTCGTAGGCTTCTGAAAAAGCCCCATATGCACCACCATCACCACCACTGGAACAAAGAGAAACCGCAGCCTGAGGGAGGTGCCAAGTGAAGCGTTTTGAGAGTTTTGTATTCAATATTCTCGGATCGAAAACGAAGCAGTGGCTTGTTATCGGTGCGACTCTTGCGGCTCTGGCCGGTTCGATCATGATGCTTCCGACAAAGCTGGTCTTGGCCAAGATGCTTCCGGGAAAGAGTGCAAATACATTTTCGATATACATCCACACACCTACCGACAGCTCGATAGAGGAGACCAGGAGAGTCGGCGAGTGCGTCGTGGGATTTTTGCAAAAAGAGCCGGAAGTTACGGATGTCGAGGTCTACCTAGGGCAGGGAGCTCCTCTCGATTATGCCGGGATGGTGAAGGGCTCCGGCTTCAAAAGCAGTGAGAACGAAGCCGAAATCGTGGTAAACCTTACCGACAAACATGAGAGGGATGAGCCCTCTTTCATGATGGTGCACAGACTCAGACCGGTTATAAAAGGTAACTGCGAGCCTCTGAAAAAAGGAACCGTGATAGAGATGGTGGAGCAGCCTGCCGGTCCTCCTACGCTCGCTGCCGTAGTGGCGGAGATATACGGTCGAAACTACGACCATATTTATGCGCTTAGTCAAAGGGTCGCCGATATCTTCAAAAAGACCGAAGGTCTTGCGGATATAAACATAATGGCCGACGATCCATACAAGAAGTTCGAGTTAGTTCCAAATTCCGACAAGATATCGCGCTCCGGTCTGAGCGTCGAGCAGGTTAACAAGATACTCTATCTGGCTTTCGAGGGTATGGTGGTAGCACCCAAAAACAGCCGCAACTACCCGGACCAGATCGGTCTTTTCGTGCGGCTCAGCGACAAGACCAGGCGGCTTGCAAACAGCAGCAGACGGGCTCTTGAGACGAAGCTGGCATCTTTGAA
>JALSXE010000133.1:0-1113 GCA_027072755.1 Campylobacterales bacterium
AAATCAATGGGCTTCGAAACATTCAAATTGAATTCTCGCGAGGTAGTTGCTCGCTTCGAGCATCTTTTAGACAGCTATGTCAAAAGCAAAGCTCACAATGCCCTCCAACATATATCTTTAACTAAAGCATATGACCAACTGCAGGGGCATGAAAATGGCGGAAGGCTATTTTCTGCTCTTTTGGACATCCAAATTAATTTCGTACTTCTGTATTTAGATATTATTGCCGTAGGTTCAACGTGGAATAGTCAATTTTCCAAAGGAAAACTAGAAGGTGGCTCAGTCCTAGACTCTGAGGCCAAGTTTTTCGGGAAAATGGACATACACAGATTTAATACATCCTACATACTGAGATACAGGGCAATCTGGGATAAGATCATGGGCCTTATCGTATTGGAACACGCCCCTAGCGATTATGATGCCTTCTCAAAATCTAAGAGCAAAAAGAAAACATTTAAAAAAATACTCGATAAATGCGATCAAGTCTCTCCAGAGTTTATTTCTAGTGTTAATGACCTGCTCACAAATTTTGATCATACATTTAGAACAGCGGAGGCACATGGTACCGGTTCGCTTCGGAAATATTCCTTTACCATGGAATCAATGTCCGAAAATCCACAAATTGAATTGATTGATTATTGGAATATAGTTAATAATTTAATATTAGATATTGGCAAGTCATTTTCTAACACATAGGCCTCTAACAAGGTGCTGCAACGGATAAATTACTCGTTGGCGCTCGCAATTTACCGCTGAGCACGACGCAAGCCAATTGGAACATATCGATTTTAAAATAAAAAAAGGAATAATATGGATATAACAAATATTAGTTTAGGATTTGATATAGCAACAGCTATTTCAATTATTGGAGCTTCAGTAGCATATATAAGAAATACTATTAAAGAAAGAAAAGTTCAAATTGGGGAAGAGAGACAAAACCTTAGAGTCGCGAAATTAGTAGAATCTCAACAAGAGTATAACGAATTGTTAGGTAAATTTGTGAAATATAGTAGTAATGGAAGACTAAAAGAAGCATTAGAGACTATGGATGAATTATATCATTATAGTCATTATCATTTAAGAAGAGTTTTTACTCAATATGCTAACCAAGAG
>JALSXE010000134.1:0-1112 GCA_027072755.1 Campylobacterales bacterium
CCCAAGAGGACACCCATGCAAACCTTAAAAGGATTGGTGGTCGTTCAAATTACGATTTTTCGGGGGTTGAAAGAAGGCAGACAAATGGTCGGAGTGGCGGGATTTGAACCCGCGGCCTCTACCACCCCAAGGTAGCACGCTAACCAGGCTGCGCCACACCCCGACATAAAAGTGGAGTGCAATTATACCAAATATTTCCGCTCTTGCAAGCGTTCTATTCGAGAATATCTTCGTAGAAGTCGTAACAGGAGATAAAATAGATGCCGTTTTGCTTTTTTATGCGCTTGTCGCCTTTTTTGTAAGCCTTTTTGAAGCGTTTGACAACCTGTTTGGCGCGGTTGTAGTTGTACTGCTTTCGCTGTATCAGATCGCCGAGGGGGATCCAGCACTCCTCTTCCTCTTCTGATCTCTTTTTTCTCTTCTTCTCTCTTTTCTGCTTTTCGTCACTTTTTCGGCTCTCCTCCTGCGGTACCTCTTCGTCGGGCTCGACCTCTATGTGACCCTCCTCTTCGGAAGCGACCCCCTCTTCCATATGAGGCAGGTGGTGCCCGCTTCTGTAGATCGAGCGCATTTCGTTGAAAGCCTGCTTTAGTAGATCTATCTCTTCCTGAAGAGTCTGTGTGATCTGTGCATTTGCCTCTTTCAGATCTTCTATTGAGGCTTTCAGTACCTCTATAGTCTCGTCTTTGGCCTTCAAAATCTCTCTGTACTCGTCGATAAGAGAGACATGTTCTATGGGCTCTTGCGATACACTTTTGTCAATCTGGGGGTCAACATCTTCGGCAACTATCACATAGTACCGGCCGTCGATTTTGCGGGAAGGAAGGGTCCCACGCTTGATTTTCGCATAGACGCTCTGTCGTGAAAGTCCGTGCATCTGTGCGTATTCTGAAGGCTTGACAAGTTGCTGCATTGTTTATCCCGTTGACAGTTTGTCACATTATACCAAAATTAATCCGCCCAAAGTGCCAAAACTCGGTCTTTGACAGGGTAGTTCAAATTTAAGGTTCATTTCGGTTTTCGCCGGTTCTGAGGGAGACCGTTTCACGCACGATGCGTGAAACAGCCCGAAGCCTCGGAGAAATTTCATGGATGAAATTTCGAGAATGAGG
>JALSXE010000135.1:0-4762 GCA_027072755.1 Campylobacterales bacterium
ATATACCAAAGAGGCCCTCGAACACAAAAGTTTCGACCCCGATATCCGCGCTATCCTATTTGAGGGTGCAAAAAGGCTTCAGGGTATGGCGGGGGAGAGCTTCTCGAAGCTCACTTACAAAAAGAGAGAGCGCCTATTGCGTAAGTTCGAAGAGGATAGTTTCGGTTCATACTGGCTGAGCCAGGTGATGAATCTTACACTCGAAGCGCTGCTTTCAGACCCGATCTACGGCGGAAACATGGATGAGAGCGGATGGAGATCGTTCGGGCTGAAGCCGGGTTTGCCTAGACCGAAAAAGAGGTATTGCGGTGTATGATGTAGCCGTCATAGGAAGCGGAGCGGCCGGAGGAGCAGTAGCCTTTCTGCTCGCAAACGGCGGTTTGAAGGTGGCCCTTGTAGAAAAGGGTCCGTGGATGAAAAGGGACGATTTCAGCAAAGATGAAATCGCCTACTGCAGGCGCGATATCGTCACGCCGAACCTCTTCGAGGAGTTCCACGTAATCGAAGAGCTCTATGAGGGCAGATGGGTTCAGAGACCGACTTACGAAACCGGCTGGAGCTTCTGGAACGGTAACATCGTCGGCGGATCATCGAACCTGATGAGCGGAATGTTTCACAGAATGCACCCAGACGACTTCAGGCTGCTTGAGCGGTACGGGCCTATAGAGGGGGCCAATATCGTCGACTGGCCCATATCTTACGAAGATCTCGAACCCTACTACGACAAAGTCGAAGAGCTCGTGGGAATTTCGGGAACCTTCAGGGAGCATCCGTTGGAGCCGCCGAGAAAGAGAAGGGAGTTCCCGCAACCTGCCACCCGCGAAAACAGAATAACGGAGCTCTTCGACATAAGCTGCAGACGGCTGGGTTTGACCCCTCTCGTAACACCGAGAGCCATTCTCTCCGAACAGAGGGGTGAACGAAACGGCTGCTACTACTCCAACTTCTGCGGCAGCTACGGCTGCTCGAGCGGGGCGAAAGGGAGTTCGAGAGAGGCTTTCGTAGAGCCCGCACTCAAAACCGGAAACCTGACTCTCATCGACAACACATTCGTCAAAAGGCTCGTCACATCGTCAAAAAGGAGTGTCGGGTACGCAGATGCGATAGAGAGAAGTAGCGGCAAAGAGGTGAAGATAAGAGCGAAGCTCTTTGTGGTCGCCGCACAGGCCCACGAGAGCGTGAGACTTCTTTTCAACTCCGCAAACTCCCACTACCCCGACGGGCTTGCAAACTCAAGCGGAGAGCTGGGAAAGAACCTCATATTCTCAGCCGGAGGGTGGAGCGAGGCCGATTTGGATCGAAAATCGCTCTCGAAGGAGATGTTCGACGCCATGATGGAGCCCGGACTCTTCGTAAACCGCTCGATACTCGACTGGTATCAGCTCAAAGAGGGCGGTAAAAGCGTCAAAGGGGCTCTTGCGGAGTTCATGTTCGGCCATCAGAATTTCATAAGAAGAGCGGCGATGAGCAAATACTCCGAAGATGGAAAGCTCCTTTGGGGAAGGGAGCTCGAGAGGGTACTGAACTACAGATTTACGCAGAGCAAACGTATACGCTTCGAAGTCTTCAACGACTGGCTCCCTACCGAAGAGTGCCGCATCACGATCGATTCAACCCGCAAAGACCGGTTCGGCATGCCGGTAGGAAAGCTGCGCATAAACTCACACCCCTACGACCTGAAGCTGGCGCGAAAGGTTGCACAAAAGGCCGAAGCCGTCTTAAAAGAGATGGGTGCACGCAACATCGTAACAAGCGTATCTTCGACACCTCCGCAAAACCTGATAGCAGGCGGATGCCGCTTCGGGGACGACCCATCCAAATCTGTGCTAAACCGCCACTGCCAGAGCCACGACATCCCGAATCTTTTCGTAGCGGACGCTTCGTTCATGCCCACGGGCGGAAGTGTTCCATACACATGGACCATATACGCCAACGCGCTGAGAGTGGCCGAGTATATAAGAGATAATTTTTCAGATTTCGGGGTTTGATGGTAGAATAGGGATGAAAGGTACGGTTTTGAGAAAATGCGAAAAAATTGGAGAAAGCTCGAGTCAAAACTTGTAAAAAACGCGGAGAGCGATTCGAAAATCCTCTTTTCTACGACGGCGGACATAATGAAATGGAGTATCATCTCCGTCTCTATCGGTCTGCTGGTGGGATTCGGCGTAGCCGGCTGTCTGCTTCTGCTCGAAATTGCGATACCTTACGTCCAGGCCAACAACCCGTTTACCGTTCCGGTCTATTTTCTGCTCCCTTTGGCGATGGGAATCACTTCGTTCATCGTTTACAAATCGTTCAGGGAGGCTTCCGGAGACGGTACGGAAGAGATCGTATGTGATGCGGTCTGCAACGATAAAAAGTTGAGATTTTTTCCCTTTGTCATAAAACAGATTGCGACATATATCACTCTAATTTTCGGCGGGTCCGCCGGAAAAGAGGCGCCCGCAGGACAGCTCGGTGCCTACCTCTCACTTACCCTAGCGAAGATTTTGAACCTCTCTGCGGGACATACGGAAAGAATACTGTTTATCATTGCCGGTGTAAGTGCGGGGTTTGCCGTCGTTTTCGGTGCACCGGTAGCGGCCGGGTTTTTCGCTCTGGAGGCGCTTTTTGCCGGAAGAATTCTCTATCGTGTACTCGTTCCGGCATTCATAGCCAGTTTCACCGCCTACTGGAGTATGCATATTTTGAATGTGGAGTATATATACCACCCGGTATCTTTGGGGCTCGTGCCGGGCTTCTGGGAGTTGATAAATCTGATCAAAGCGGTTGCTGCCGGTCTCTTCTTCGGCCTTGTCTCATATATGGTCATAGTCGCCATGAACTTTGCGAACCACTTTTCAAAGAAGAGTCTGATCAATCCCTTTTTAAAAGGTTTTACAGGCGGAACAATCATAGTTATCCTGGCCGTTCTTTTCGGAGAAAGATATCTCGGTTTGGGACTGGATAGCATAAATGCCGCTTTTTCGGCATCGGAGAGTTTTCACTGGTACGATCCGGTTCTGAAGACTCTCTTTACATCCGTAACCCTCGGTTTCGGCGGCAGCGGAGGTTTTGTGACACCCATATTCTTCACGGGAGCCACGGCCGGAAATCTCTACGCACAGTTGACAGATACCGACATACCGCTCTATGCCGCTTTGGGCTTTGTCTCCGTACTCGCCGGGTCGACCAACTCTCCGATAACAGGAATAATCCTGGCGGCGGAGCTATTCGGGATAGAGGCGGCACACTTCGCAGCAGTAACGGCATCCGTTTCATATCTCGTTTCGAGTAAAAAGTCCGTCTTCGCTCCGGAAATCATAGATACGATGGAGAGGAGATTCAAAAAGCATATCGAAATTTAACCGCCTATGATTAGTAATTCTGCTCTCACCGCCGCTCGCCGGCACACACGAAAGGCGGGAAACAGAAAGATTTCGAGATCTTGTTCCGGCTTTTGCGCAACACTTCTCAGCCGGCGCGCCACCTTCGCATTATCTGCAGAACCTCTTCGTCGCTTACGTCGTACCACCTCTCGTACGCTTCGGCCACTGCCCGGAAGTAGGGCGGTGTGGAGAGGATAACCACATCGTCGGCGATCTTTTCGAACTCCTCCTTTACGCGCGGGCTCGATACGGGGGCGGCTACCGCCACTTTGGCCGCACCGTTTCGCCGGCAGTAGTCGAGTGCGGCGCGCATCGTGGAGCCCATCGCTATACCGTCATCCACGAGGATCACCGTGCGCCCTTCGACAGGGGTCAACTCCCTGCCTCCGCGCAGGCGCGCTATGCGCCGTATTATCTCCTCTTTCTGATACTCGACTATAGACGCTATCAAAGAGGGGTCGAGAATCTCGGCATAGTAGGGGATAATATAGATAGATCCATCTTCGGCGACGGCACCGAAGCCGGACTCGGGGTTGTCGGGAAACGGAAGTTTTCGGGCGATCAGAAGATCGAAGTCGGCGTCGAGCGCTTTGGCGACTTCGTAGCCTACCTCCGTACCGCCGCGGGGGATCGCCAAGACGAGAGGGTGCTCCTCTTTATAGCGCATCAACGCGCGGGCGAGATGCTTTCCGGCATCGCTTCTATCTTTGAAGATCATCATCACAGCTCCTTTGCCGTGCGCGCCACGGCTCTTCTACTCGAACAGTATCGATCCCACCCGTATCATGTTCGAGCCGCACTCTATGGCCAGTTCGAAGTCGCGGCTCATACCCATCGAGCATATCTGGGCACCATCCTTTTGCAATCTTTCGAAGATGGAGTAGGTGGTTTCGAAACTCTCTCTTATGACCGATTCGTCATCCACATGCGCTCCGATAGTCATGAGGCCCCGCAGGTCGATATTTGGACACGACTCTTTGATCGCCAGGTAGACCTCTTCGGCCTTTTCCGGCTCCACGCCGGCCTTGCTCTCCTCCCTTGCGCTGTTTACCTGCATCAGACACTCCATCGTAACTCCATGCTCCGCAAGCCGTTTTTGCATGGCCTCCGCAAGCTCCAGCGAATCGAGCGACTGCATCAAAAATGGGTTGGCTCTTATCAGATGGTTTATCTTGTTCTTCTGAAGCCTCCCTATATAGTGCCACTCTATCGGTAGGTCGTCGAGTTTCTCGATCCTCTCCTGCAGACTCTGAACTCTGCTCTCACCGAACGCGCGCTGCCCCAGATCGTAAAGCATGCGAATACTCTCTTCGTCGGTATATTTGCTTACCGCCACTATCTTTACGATATGGTGTTCGCTCCTCTTTATCCTCGCCTCTTCGACCCTCCAGCGG
>JALSXE010000136.1:0-16601 GCA_027072755.1 Campylobacterales bacterium
AAGAGTCTGTACATCAACTCTTTCTCTTCCTGGTTCATTCTCCGATATTTCACCTCTTTCGACACGATTGGCTCCTTGGAATGTTTGCCAATCTCCTAGCATTTTCTATTCCATTCGGTCAGTGCCGTAGTCGACATTTAATCGAAATTAAACATGACGGGAATATAATAATAAGATGTACCGAAAAATGTAGAAGGGTATCGAATAGATGAACCGCGATTTGGAATATATAAAGAAACATGTCAAGGATAAAGAGGTTTTAAAACGTGTCGAGTCGCTTCGGAAAAAGATAGATTCGCTTTCGCGTAAATCCGGTCTTAGGCTTCTTGCGAAAGGGAAAAGAGTAGAAAAGGCTCTGCGAACCGTCATGTATGAAGAGGATCTGGTAAAGCTGCAGGTGGAGCTTATAAAGCTGCAGAACTGGGTTTTTGAAAACAGAAAGAGGGTACTGATCATATTTGAAGGACGGGACGCCGCAGGCAAAGGCGGGGCGATAAAGAGGTTTACGGAGCGCCTGAATCCGCGCCGCTACCGCGTGGTAGCCCTTCCGAAACCGAGCGATGTAGAGGCCGGACAGTTCTACTTTCAGCGATACTTCGCACACCTGCCCAATCCGGGCGAGATCGTATTTTTCGACCGCAGCTGGTATAACCGTGCGATTGTGGAGCCCGTTTTCGGCTTCTGTACCGACGAGCAGTATGAAAAGTTCATGCAGGAGGTCCCGGAGATCGAACACGCCCTTATAGATGACGGCATAATAATTATCAAGTTCTGGTTCTCGATCTCCAAGGAGGAGCAGCAAAAGAGGTTCAAAGAGCGTGAGCTCAACCCTCTGAAGCAGTGGAAACTGAGCCCGGTCGACAAAGAGGCGCAGAAGATGTGGGACAAGATAACATACTTCAAGGAGGAGATGTTCAGCCGCACACATACCACATTTTCGCCATGGATTATCGTAAAGAGCAACGACAAGAAGTCCGCACGCCTCGAATCGATACGTTACGTGCTCTCACACATTCCGTACGAAGGCAAGGAGAAGGCTGAAATCAACCTGCATCCGGACCCGGATATAGTCCAAAGGTACCACAGAAAGAGCAAGCAGATAGATTAGTCGATGCGGTAATATTACCGGGCCTCTTCGGCTGGATCTCTGTTTTTGGCGGTAATGAGGAAGATCGGGTAATATCTACCGTTTTTCTCCATGGTATAGATGTTTTCTATTTTTATATTTACAAAAGCTGCCTCAAAAGCGAGTTTTCTCAAATTCGCTTCATCGAAACCGAAATGGTAGACACCGCTGTTACCATGGTCGTGGAACGAGCCGTCTTCAGGTGCCAGATCGGCGAGGGCTATGAAGCCGCCCGGCTTTAGAAGAGAGTGCAGTTTGTGAAACAGGGCCTCAGTATCTTCGATATGATGTATAGTCATGGAAGAGATGATTCCGTCGAACTTTCGGTCCGTTTCATATGAGAGTATGTCGCATAAAACTCCCTCCGCTTTCGCCCCGAGTCTGCTAAACTTTTCGAGCATACCTTTAGATGTATCTACACCTGTTATCGAGGAGACATAAGGAAGCAGGCGACGCGAAAGCATACCGGTGCCTGCACCTACATCGAGCAGTTCGAACCGCTTTTGCAGCTCGAACTCGTTCACTATAGCCTTTGCTACGGCATCTGCAAGCTTCTGCCTTCTTTCGGAAGAGTCCCAAACTTCAGCACGTTCATCGAAACTCATAAAATATCCTTTATTGCCACACAGTGTAATATCTCTTTTGTATTTTATCATTGTATTGGCGCTTCGTCGCGTAAACAGCACCGATTTTTGATAGAATAGCGTCTAAAAAAGAGAGTATATGCAGCATATCTTTAGAGAGTACGATATTCGTGGTGTATTCGGTGAGGATCTGACCGAGAAGAGGGTAAAACTGATCGGATATTTTTTGGGAAAAAAGATCAAGGCAATCGGCGACTACGCGGTTGTTACCTACGATGCGCGCACACATTCGCCGCAGCTTAGCGAGTGGCTGGTGAGCGGTCTCAATGCCGCTGAAGTTATAGTTTTGCACGGAGGGATGATTCCTACACCCGTTAACTACTTCTGCAACTTCAACACGTTCAGAGTAGGCGGCAAGGATGTGACGCCCGCCGGTGGAATACAGATTACCGGATCGCACAATCCTCCCGAGTACAACGGTTTCAAGATAACGATAGGAAAAGAGCCCTTTTTCGGCGAGCAGATATACGCCCTTGGACGGGAGGTCGAGAAGAACGGATCGATGGCCATTCCTACCGAGAGCGACGCTATAGAGATAGATGCCCTCGGAAGCTACGTGGATTATCTTGAAAAAGAGTTTTCACACCTGAAGGGGTTCGATCCGAAAATGGCCATAGACTGCGGCAACGGAGCGGCCGGGGTTGCGATAGGTCCGCTTCTTGAGAAGCTCGAAATTCCCGCATACAAGCTCTATTTCGAGCCCGACGGTACATTTCCGAACCACCATCCGGACCCCAGCGAAGAGGAGAACCTAAAAGATCTGAAAAAGATGCTTCAAAACGGGGCCGAATACGGATTCGCATTCGACGGTGATGGAGACAGGATCGCCTTTTTGAGCAGAAAATATAACTTCAAAGGGGATATTCTGGCACTCTTTTTCGCAAAGACGATGAAAAATCCTACCGTAATAGGCGAAGTGAAGTGCTCCCAGATCATGTATGACGGAATAAACGAGATCGGCAGGGCGATAATGTACAAGACCGGCCACTCGAACCTGAAAGTGAAGCTAAAAGAGACGGGTGCCGACCTGGCTGCCGAAGTGAGCGGACATATCTTCTTCAACGACCGTTACTTCGGCTACGACGATGCGATCTACGCGATGCTGAGAATACTCGAGATGTTAAAAAACGGCTTCGACTTCGATGCCGAGTATGAAAAGCTTCCCAAGCTCTACAGTACCGACGAGATAAAGGTGGAGACGACCGACAGTGCAAAATTCGCCATCATAAAAGAGCTTGAGAAGATACTGAACAGCCGTAAAGATGAGCTTGGAATCAAAGATATCGTCACGATCGACGGCGTTCGGGTGATTTTCGACGACGGCTGGGGGCTTGTGAGAGCGAGCAACACCACACCGATTCTCGTGACCCGTTTCGAGGCCAAGTCTCCGGAGTCTCTGGAACGCATACGAAATCTTATGAATACCCTTGTCGATGAGGCGAAAAAAGCTTTCCGCTGAAGAGAGTTTCGAACATCTCTGCCGCAGTGGCAGGATAGTGAAGTGTAGACACATTCGCAAAAAGGGGCAGAAAAACCACTATCTGCGTCTGCAAAGAGACGGTACGGTGCGTATCTCCACACCGTGGCGAATATCCGAGGAAGCGGCCAGGGAATTCCTGGAGACGAAAGAGAGATGGATAGAAGAGAAGCTGGAGCAGACTGCCGCTTTTTGCAAAAGGGACCCGACCGGTTACGAAGAGGGGTGCCGAATATGGTATCTGGGAAAAGAGTACCCTCTTCGATACGAAAAAGCCCTCTTCTGCAGTATGGAGTTCGAAGAGTCGGCGGCGGTTTTCAGGGCTCCAGACATCAGCAAATTTTCAAAAGCTTTGAACAGTTTCTATCTGCAGGGTGCAAAAGCGGTACTGGCCGAACGTGTGCAGCTCTGGTCGAAGCGGATGGAGCTCTACCCGAAAGAGCTTAGGTTCCGGCGCTACAAAAGCCGCTGGGGGTGCTGCAGCGCACAGAACGTCATAACACTCAACACGGCACTTCTAAAATACGACATATTCCTGATCGACTATGTAATTATCCATGAACTCGCGCATATCCGCCATAAGCATCACAAAAGAGAGTTTTGGGAGTTGGTGGAGCGCTTCGCTCCCGACTACATATCTCTTAGAAGAGAGCTGGTATGAAGCTTTCGGGAAAGATAGAGCGGATACTCTTTGAAAAAGAGGGCTTTGTCGTCGCCAGACTCGAGGGGGGAACAAAGATTTCCGGTACGTCGCCGGTGGCGCAGAGCGAAGCGCTGCAGGGCCAGGAGGTGGAGCTGACCGGCGAATGGCAGGAGCACCCGAGATTCGGGCCGCAGTTCGTTTTTGAGAATCTTGAGATAAAAGGGAGCGAACTCTACTTCTACCTTACCAAAGTGGTGAAGGGAGTTGGCTCCAAGCTCGTCAAGAGGCTCATCTCACACTACGGGGAGGAGGAACTGCTGAGGATTCTCGACGAAGAGCCGCAGAAGCTCCTGGAGTTCAAGGGGATAAAGGAGAAAAAGCTCTCGCAGATAACGAAAAGCTGGCAGCAGTACAAAGATATGCGCGATCTGGCGATGTTTCTGGCTCCATACAGGGTGGGCCAGTCTATAGTTGCTGAGATATACAGAACCTTTGTCGATAAAGAGAATCTGATAGATGCGATAAGAGAGAACCCCTATATAATAACGCGGGTCAAGGGTGTCGGATTCAAAAGAGCCGACGAGATGGCCCGCTCAATGGGGATCGACCCGAAGTCGCCGTTCAGAATAGAGGCGGCGATCAACTACTTGATGCGTGAAATAAGCGAAAGGCAGGGAAGCAGCGCGATAGAGCGGGAGCCGTTCTTGGATGCCGTATGCGAAGAGCTTGGTTTTACCGATGAGAGAGGCGCGGTGGAAGGTGTCATAGAGGGTCTGATCGAACGGCAGATGCTCTACAGGGTAGGCGGAGATCTTGCGCATGCATACTACTTTGGCGCTGAAAAGGCGATATTCGATTTTTTCATAGAAAAGAGCGCTTTGGCAGGTGAACAGATTGTGGAAGATATAGAACGGTTTATCGCTGAAGAGGAGAAGAAAGCGGGTTTCATACTCGGAGAGCAGCAGAGGGAGGCCGTTACGCTTCTAAACAGCGGTGTGCGTGCTATGGCTCTGGTAGGTTACGCCGGAACGGGAAAGAGTACAACCGCAAAAATGATGCTGAAGCTTCTGGAGCGTAGGTACGGCTATGACTCCATCATAACGACAGCGCTTAGCGGAATAGCTTCACAGCGGATACATGAGACTACAGGATACAGATCGGCAACCATTCAGAGTCTTCTTGTAGCGCATAAAGACAGAGATTTCTTCCCTTACGACGTAGTGCTTCTGGACGAGGCGTCGATGGTGAATTCACCCATCTTTTTCCAACTGGTTTCGAAACTGAAAGAGGATGCTACGCTGCTCGTTATCGGTGACGACGGGCAACTTCCGCCGATAGGAGCGGGCAACGTTCTGGCTGATATTGTTAAATATGAACTGATCCCCCTCGTCAAGCTGACTACGATATACAGGCAGAACGAGGAGCAGGCACTTACGGTCATAGCCGACTCCATAAGGAGGGCGAAGCTGCCAGAATACAGAAGAAGCTATGCCGATTTCAGATTTGTCGATTTGAGTATTCCAAACTACTTCTCCAAGAGAAATTCGCTCTCGCAAAACGAAAAGAAAGAGCTTAGGGAAGATCATAACAGGCAGATACTTGAAACGGTCAAAAAGGAAGCGGTGTCGTATATCATGGAAGCAAGAAAACGCCTCGAAACCAAAGATATAAGAGGGTATCTTACACATATCCAGGTTATAACTCCTATGAAAGGGGGAATTTTGGGGAGCGAAGAGCTAAATAGACGGCTGCAGGCTCTTTTCAACCCGAACCCGAAACAGTGCGTCGATAGGGGGCTTTACAGCTTCGGTCTCTACGACAAAGTGGTTCATACGAAAAACGAAAATATGCCCTCATACTCTCCGGAGGCTTTCAAAAAGGGACTCGACCCGGTAGAGCAGAGAATTTTCAACGGGATGATAGGGCTGATTTTCAGGATGGAGCGTGAAGAGGAGGAGTGCTATGTATACTACCCGAATGAAGAGGTGGTTGTAAGGTACGGTTTCGATATGCTGGGAGAGTACCTGAACCTCGCTTATGCGCTTACAATTCACAAGACGCAGGGAATGGAGTATGAGACGGTCATTATTCCGATGAGCTACAGCCACTATATCATGCACAATACGAAGCTGCTCTATACGGCCGTAACCAGAGCGAAAAAGATGTGCATAGTGGTTGGCGAAGAGTCAGCATTCAAAAGCGCTTGCCAAAGAGTGGATACGACCGTCAGAAGAACCGTGCTCGCTCATCTTGCCATGGATGCACCCGTTGGAGCGGAGTCATAAAAGAGCGCGGTATTGGAAAAAAAGTTTACCCCTCTACTGCTGTTTGAATTTACGATAAATTATACAGAATAGGTTCAAAAGCCCACTATTTAGGATCTTTTTCCAAAAGTTCCACTCTTTTTACAGGATATTTTTTTGATTCAGATGGTACAATGTCAAAATAATATTTTTTAAAGAATTGTAGGGACTGAAGGGGTGAAATTGAGAAGGGTGCTGCTACTGTTTTTCTGCTTGCTGACTCCTTTGATATCAGTTGCCGAGCAGAAACGGTTTACGGTCGGGCCCATGGTGAACAGGCTGGAATCGCTGGGAAAAGGGCTGCTCGATGACGGAGTGAGTTACGGGTTTAGGATGGGATACAACCTGGATGAACATATGGCTGTCGAACTCGGTTACGACTATCTTAATAACTTTACCCAACTGACGGTACCTGGAAAACCCGCCACCAACGGGCATCAGCTCATGGCGAACTTTCTGTATAACGTAAAAGACGACAGAGGCTTCATACCCTACATGATGTTCGGGGCGGGAGTGGAAAAATATGACAACAGCAGAGGCGGACTTAAAAACGGTGGTATTGCAAGTATCGGCCTCGGGGCTCACTTTTTGATACATGAGCCTATATCTTTGCGGTTGGAGTTCAAAGATATCGTCCGTTTTTCCGATGCGGGTCATACATTCTCCTGGACATTCGGCCTAGAGTATTCGTTCGGGAAGATGGAGAGATATGTGGAAGAGGATGTATTCTCTTTTGCCTACTATAAACCGAAAGAGGACGAAGATCGAACCGTAATCGCAACGAGAGCGGCCGCAAAACCGGAGAAAAGGGACAAATACCGCTCCTACAGGTCAGAAAGGGATGCCTCATACAGAACCGGCAGAACCGTGAAAGTCGCAAGAAAGAGCATTCGCACCACCGCTTCGCAGCCTGTTACCGCCGCAAAAATCTCCACTACCCCCGCCATATCCGCCTCCGCCGCTTCGGAGATGATCCCCAAAGTATCCGTAAAGGTCGACGGGTTGCGCTCCGGAGTCAAAAGTAAAGCTTCCAAAACGGAGAGAAAAGCCGTGCCGAAGCCGCATAAAAGAGCAAGCGGTGAAGTTCACGATATCGATATCGACAATACGGCGGGGGGTATTGCCGCAAAAGAGCGATACACCGTTGAGAAAACGGGTCGCCCGGTTCCTGCCGCCGCAAAGGTGAAAGAGACGACGGCAACAGAAGAGGGCGGCGAAGCTTTAAAAGCCGGTCCGATGGAAAAAGCGGCTTCGAGTACCGCAATCACTCCTTCTATCGTAGCTGCAGCCGTTGCAGAAGGTGCCGGAGTGTCGGTTAAAGAGGAGGGCGAGACTTTTAGAGAAAAAAAATCCATGCCGCAGAAAAAGGAGCTTTCGAGCGAACCGGAGTTCATTCGGGATTCGGACGCAGATTCGGTTCCCGACTGCAAAGATCGTTGCAAAGGGACTCCGAAGGGCTGGATAGTAGATTCAGACGGCTGTGCGACGGCTATCTCCATGCTGGTCAATTTCGAGTTCGACTCGACCGCACTGAACGAGAGGGCGAGAGAGCGAATAGGGGAGCTTGCGGAGTATCTGCTCAAAAACCGTAACATAAGGGTCACCATAGAGGGCCATACCGACAGTATCGGGACCTATGACTACAACCTTGCACTATCGAAAAGACGCGCTTTGAAAGTAAAAAATGCGTTGGTCGATCTGGGTGTGACTTCTGACAGAATCGAGATAAAAGCCTATGGCGAAAGTAGACCGATCGCTTCCAACAAAACGGCTGCCGGCCGTGCCGAAAACAGGCGGGCGGATGCGCTCATAATACGTATTTCTATATGAGCCAACCCGGTGCCGGAACTTAGGTCTCTCCGTTTTGAAGAGATATGACGAAGTTGTCGTAAGTGCTCTTTTTTGACTGCAGGAGGTTTTCAAGATACTTTTCGGAAGCCTCCATGCCGGCTCTTCTCTCCTCTCTAAGAAGATCCGAATAGATCGATTCGATTGTTTTGAGCGCATCGCGGTTAGGCTTTCTTCGCACCGAATGATAGTCGCGGATGTTTCCGTTTGGATCGAGTGTAGCTGTTACATTCGCGAAAACCCAGTAAAAGCCGCCGTCTTTGCACAGGTTTTTGACGAAGGCGAAGATATCCTCTTTTCGCTTGATTCTGTCCCAGAGCAGCTTGAAAACGATTTTGGGCATATCAGGATGCCTTACTATGGAGTGCGGCTGTCCCAAAAGATCACTTTCGCTGTAACCGGAAATTTCGACGAAAATTTTGTTGCAATAGGTAATACGCCCCTTTAGATCGGTCTTCGAGACAATGTAGTCCTCATCTTTCAGCATACGCTCATGATTTGTCGGTTCGGGTCTTCTCAAGTTCACCCTCCTCTTTCGGATTTTGCAGAAAAAAACGGAACTTATTAAGAATATAGTTTTAATCAGTTCAACTAATATTAATATATTATAAAGATCTTATCATTGACAAAGATCAACTTCGGTTGATCCTGAAAAAGGGGTGAGAGTGGAAACTCTTTCGATAGATCGGTTCCATAAAGAGAGTGTCAACAAAATTCGAGTATAATCGCGCAACTATTCTTTAAATGTAGGAGTTACGATGGCAATCGAAAAGATAGGATCCGAAGAGGCGTTCAGGAGTTTTGTTGAGAAGACCGAATCGCAGGAAGGGTATAGAAAGCCGGTGGCTTTCGGAATATGCAGGGTCGACCGCGGGCAGAAAAACCGCGACAGAATACTGCAGGCGGTATACCCGCTGATAAACTGGAACGAAAACTACGGATCGGCCGCAGTATTCATAGCCGCTTTACAGGAGAGCGGAGAGAGGGTCGACTTCACCGCTTCCGAGCAGATCTTTGACGTAACCGACTCGTTTCTGATAAACGCCGTAGCGGCATTCAACCCCTATATAGACGAGGCTAAAGGGGAGGCTCACAAAAACGTACAGGTGATCAAAGAGCTTGTAAAGATTGTAGAGTGTGAAGAGCTCAACGACAACTTCCGTATAACTCTGCTTTTCGAAGACGATGCTCCGAAGAGTGTTGAGTCGGTCTATATCAAACTATACGCCCTCTCGCTCGGCAAAGCGGAACTGCGCAGCGTCAACCTTAACGGAGCTTTCGGGATCCTGCCCAACGTGGCATGGTTCGGAAACGAGCCTTTCGAGCTTGACTGGCTTCGCGAAAACGAGATCGAGCTTAAGCTCAACGGTGCCTATCCGGAGATTGAGAGTGTAGACAAGTTTCCGCGCTATCTGCAGCACATAATCCCTGCCGACAATACAAGGATACTCGACAGTGCAAAAGTGCGCATGGGTGCACAACTGCATCCGGGCACCACGGTAATGCCGGGCGCAAGCTACATAAACTTCAACGCAGGAACCACCGGAGCCGTAATGGTAGAGGGACGTATCTCCAGCTCAGCCATAGTAGGTGCCGGATCCGATGTGGGAGGCGGAGCGTCTATCCTCGGTGTATTGAGCGGCACGAACGGCAATCCCGTCACTATAGGCGAAAACGTTCTTCTGGGAGCCAACAGCGTAACCGGTATACCTCTGGGCGACGGCTGTATAGTAGATGCCGGAATCGCTATCCTCGAAGGCACGAAAGTCGCCGTCAGCAGGGCGGAGCTCGAAAAGATAAAAGAGGTCAACCCTCTTTGGGATGTCAAGGTCGAAGATGAAAACATCTTCAAAGGTCTGGATCTCGCGGGCAAAAACGGAATCCACTTCCGGCAGAACTCGATGACCGGTCAGATAGTGGCGATGCGAAGCCGCAGAGAGGTGAAGCTCAACGTAGAGCTTCACTAATATCCGCACTCTCCGGCTGCCGCTGAGACTCTTTCGGGCCGCAGATCTCTTTTGCGGCGTACCATTTGAGTATGGCGGTAGCAGAGTGCGAGAGCTCGTGCTGATTCAGGGGGACGTAGGCGATTTTCAGCTTGCTCAGTATAATAAGTCCGGCAAAAACGGCCGCTATCCAGACCGACAGTCCGTAGAGCCAGCCGAATTCGGCCCATATGACGGCCCCGAAACCTATAGGTACCAGCGAAAACGCCGCGCGCAAAAGTGCCACGGCTGTTTTACATTTTTTGTCGAGAGGAGGAAGAAGTTCTATGATCTGTTTTCCTTCATTCATAACGCAAACTTTATCATAAAGGATCTGACAATGGCAAATGGAGAGATTGTAATATGGCATAACCCCAGGTGCTCGAAGTCTAGAGAGGCCCTGAAGCTGCTGGAGTCGGAAGGGCTGGAACCGGAAATCTTCCGTTACCTCGACGAAAGACCGACCAAAGAGCAGATAGAGGAGGTTTTGAAGATGACCGGCCTGAGAGCGAGAGATATCATGAGGACAAAAGAGGCGATATATAAAGAGCTCGGACTCAAAGATGTAGACGACGAGCAGAAGCTGATCGAAGCGATGGCGGAGCACCCCAGGCTTATAGAGAGACCCATAGTAATAAAAGAGGGCAAAGCGGTACTCGGAAGACCGCCCGAAAAAGTTCTGGAACTTGTAAAGGGTAGATAGAGTATGCTACAAACGGTAAATCTGACCAAACGGTTCGGCGGAAGAGTGCTTTTCGAGAATGTAAATATAAAACTGGACGCCGGCAAAAGATACGGCCTCATAGGTGCAAACGGTGCCGGAAAGAGTACGTTCCTGAAGATAGTGGCAGGTCAGGAGGATGCCACTTCAGGCGAGATAGTAGTAGGGAGCGGGCTTAAAATCGGAGTACTCGGCCAGAACCAATTCGCATTCGAAGATTTCACTATAGCCGATGCCGTTCTGTATGGAAACAGGCGTCTATATGAGGCTATCAAAGAGAAAGAGAGGCTCTATGCCGAGGGGAACTTCGACGACGATAGCGTTAACGAACGTCTTGGAGAGTTGGAAATGATCTGTGTCGAAGAGGACCCTATGTATGAGTACGACGTCAGGATCAAGAAGATCCTGGAAGAGCTCGGTTTCCCGGAGTCGCAGCATAACGATCCTATGAGCTCACTCCCCAGCGCCGACAAGTTCAAGGTTCTGCTTGCGCAGGTTCTTTTCCCGAAACCCGATATTCTCTTTCTCGACGAGCCGACGAACAACCTCGATATTCATGCTATTGCATGGCTTGAAGAGCAGCTCAAAAGACATGAAGGGACAATGATAGTGATCTCCCACGACAGACACTTTCTTAACAGCGTAGTTACACATATTCTCGATCTGGACTTCAAGACCATCCGGGAGTTTACCGGAAACTACGACGACTGGTATATAGCGAGCAATCTTCTCCAGAAACAGCGTGAGATGGAGAGGGCTAAAAAGCTCAAAGAGAAGGAGCAGCTCGAAAACTTCATACGTCGCTTCAGTGCGAACGCTTCGAAGGCAAAACAGGCCACAAGCCGTCAAAAACAGCTTGAAAAGCTCGACCTCGAGGCGCTTCAGGTCTCCAGCCGAAGAGATCCCAGCATAGTTTTCAAAAAAAAGCGTGATATAGGGAAAGAGGCACTGGAACTTGTGAGTGTAAGCAAAAAGTTTGACGACAGAGTGATCTTTTCCAATCTCAATCTCAAATTCGAACCTGGTGAGAAGGTGGCGCTCATAGGTCCGAACGGCGTAGGAAAAACGACGCTTTGCAAAATGGTGATGGATGACGGCCTTGATCCCGACAGCGGTGAAATAAGATGGGGGGCCACCGTGGAACCGAGTTATTTTCCGCAGGATACAACAGATCGCATAAAGGGGAGTGAAACCCTCTACGAGTGGCTGAGAAACCAAGACCGGGAAGCCGACATATCCGAGATCAGGAACTGCCTGGGTCGAATGCTCTTTAGCGGTGAGGAGCAGGAGAAGAGTATCGAAAAGATAAGCGGAGGCGAGAAGCACCGCATGATGCTCAGCAAAATGATGCTCGAACAGGGAAATTTCCTGATTCTTGACGAGCCGACCAACCACCTCGACCTTGAAGCGATCATAGCACTCGGTGAGGCCCTTTACAATTTCGACGGCAACGTCATATGCGTAACTCACGACCGTGAACTCATAGACGCTTTCGCAAATCGCATCATAGAGATAAAGCCGAACGGCGAGATAGTAGACTTCAAGGGCAATTACGAAGAGTATGCCGAAAGTATCGGAGAGATCGCCTGATGCAAGACCCGAACAGGATCGAACTCTCTTTCGACTCCATATCGGAAGGGTGGGAGGTAGACTCTCTTTGCAAAAAGTGTGGAGAAAATGTAAGCGAGTGTACCTGCTGCGATGGCAAAAAACCGATCTCTCCCGGTGAGCATAGGCTCGTATACAGGCTTCAGACAAGGCGCGGAAAGACCGTAACCGCGGTGGGAGAGTTCAATATAGATAAACATGAAGCCAAGGAACTCCTATCTTATCTCAAAAAGAGCCTCGGTTGCGGAGGAAGCTTAAAATCCGGATGGTTACTGATTCAGGGAAATATGATCGAAGAGTTGAAGAGAATCCTGAATGAGAGAGGGTTCGAAGAGTGACTATCGCAGTTTCAGGCACTGAACGAGTATCGGTTCCCGCCCTCCTTCTTCGCCTCGTACATAGCCGAATCGGCATCGAGGATGAGCTGGTTCAGATCTCTTTCTGACGAGTTGAAAATGGTGATTCCGATGCTCGCTCCTATCACTATGCTCCTGTCCTCTATCTGATAAGGCGCCTTTATGGCTCTAAGAATCTTTTCGGCTATCATCGAAATACGCTTTTTCGCATCTTCAAAATCTGTCGTCTCCGTAGCGATGAGAGCCAGAAATTCGTCTCCGCCGAAACGTGAAATTAGATCGCTTTTTCTAAGGCTCGACTGAAGCCTTTGAGCTACAAGCTGAAGAAGCTGATCTCCGATATTGTGGCCCATGGTGTCGTTTATGGGTTTGAATCTGTCGAGATCGATAAAGAGAAGGCCTTTGTACAGGCGGTCTCGATCGGCTTTTTTCAGTACCGATTCGAATATGCGGAAAAAGTGGCGACGGTTTATCAGGTTTGTAAGCGGGTCGTGTTCGGCCTGGAATGTAATGGCTCTCTCCTTCTCTTTAAGCGGTGATATGTCCACAATGGCCCACACCTTCACCTTTTTGCCTTCCAGTTTCATAAATTTTCCGCGTACCAGTGCCCAGAATGCGGTTTCATCTTTTCTCTTGAGCAAAATCTCATAAGGCGTCTGATCGCTCTTGTCGAATTTCTCGACGATAAGATCTTTGGATGAGTCCATAGCAAAGGAGAAGAGATCTTTCTGCCACAGTTCATCGTCCGTATATCCGAAAATCTCTTTTACCGGCTGGTTGTAATGTATGCATCTTTTCTCCTCGTCAAAGATCAACAGACCCTCTATCGTAGAGTTTAGAAGCGACTCGAAGAGCTCCGTCTTTTTCATCTGCTCCTCTTCCACTTTGGCTTCAAACTCTTTTTGCAGAGTGATGTCTCGTCCGATTCCTACCGTGCCTATCAGCACGCCGTCGCAGTTGTAGAGCGGAGCTTTGTGCACATCGAGATATATCTCTTTGCCTCTGACTCTGCCGTGCTCTTCGAAGTGCATCGGCGTCAAGTGTTTTATGACTGTCTCGTCGGAGTTCTGCCGCATCTCACCCATCGTATACCAGCCTGGGTTGTCGGGGTGTGAAGCCATCTCTCTCAGAGCGAAAAAGATATCTGTTTTGCCTATGGCTTCTCTTACGTCGCTTACTCCCAGCAGCTTTTCGCAGAGAGCTTTGTTGGTAAAGAGGTAGCGCCCCTGAAGATCTTTGGCCCAGAACATATCGGGAGCGTAGTCTATGATCATATCCAGGAGCCTTCGTCTTTGGATGGGCAGTACCGGAGGCTTGTTTTTTTTCATCCATACTTCTATGTATGAGTGGCGTCTGGAGACCAGATAGTTGTCCAGGCGTACGACTTCGCCGTTTTTACAGTTATGGTCGGCAGTGATCATCGCTTTCGTACCGGCAATGACGTCGTCGAGCACCTCGAGAAACATTATGGTGTTTTCGACAGCTATGCGCTCTAAAACAGCCTGTTCGCAGATCTCTTTTTTGCTGTAACCTACAAGCTTTGCGTACGAGTCGTTGCAGTTTATGATTTTACCGTCTTCGGGATGAATGACTAACTGATATTCGCAATCTTTCAAAAAATATTCCATATCTGCCCTTCCGTCACCGCCATTATAACATTTTGGAAAATTGAAAAGAAATATTATCAATTAATAGTAGTATCGGTAATTATCTCCAATAATTAATCTAACCGGGTACGCGGTAGCCGCTTTCAGGACTATCTGAACGTCGATTTCTCCAAAAAGCGGCTCTTGAAAGGCTCTACTCCTGCCATTAGCCAGATTAGAGCTTTCTGGTCGAATATGAGGCTTTCGAGTACGTATACCTTCGCCTCGGATGCGAAGAGTTCCGCTATCGATCTGCTAAGCTCGTCAGCACCGACAAGCTGGTTTTCAAAACGCCCTTTTGTCAAATCGCAGTAGGCCTTTCTGGCCTTGAGCTCCATTTTTGCGCTGCGGAGCTTCGATTTTAGGGCGAAAAGATCCAAAAAGGCGTTTTTCAGTTCGGTTTTCACACGCTTTTCATAGTCGTTCAGTGCCGCTTTCGACGCCAGATGTTTATAGCGCGCCGCCTCTATACTCTTACTGTCTGAAAAACCGCTGAAGAGGTTCCATCGGGCAGTAGCACCGATATAGCTCTGATCGGGGTTCGTAAAACCGTCACCGTTGAGTTCGGGTGTGTTGCCTCTTCGTTTGAGCTCGGCCGCAACGGCGATGCTCGGATAGAGACGGCTTTTGGCCAGGCCGATACGGTCGCTGTCTGTCTTCAAGGCGTTTCGAAGGACCTTTATATCTTCTCGTGAACGAAGGGCCTCTTTTATCACGAGATCTTCGTCGATATCGATAGATAAGATCCGAAGCGGCAGCTCGACCGAGCCCACCTCCCTGTTCAAAAGATAGCCGAGGCGGTTTAGGATCTTGCGTTTTTCGGTTTTAGCTTCGACTATTTCCGCTTCGACCGCGTAGCGTTTCGCCTCTATGTTGTAGAGATCCGAAGGCGGCAAAAGTCCGTTGTCATAGAGCCCTTTCGCCTTTTTGTAGGCTTCATCCATTGCCCTTTTCGCCTCAATCCTGGCCGCGAGAGTTTTGTCCGCGGCATAGCAGGCACTCGCAAGCCGAGTCGCCGTTATATATAGGTTTCTTTTAAAATCGAGCAGCTTCAGCGCGGCTATTTTATGTTCGAGTTTCGCCATGTCGATTTCGGCAGAGAGAGCGAAGCCGGTAAATAGAGGGTAGGCCAGCCGCAGAGAGCCGATGAAATTGCGTTTCGTTCCCATCGGTGCTTCGAGCGGCGGGGAGCCGGGCAGTCTGAATGTAACGGTAGGGGTGTCTTTGAGCCAAGCCGCACTAAAAGAGAGATCGATAGTCGGCAGGTTTCTTCCTTCTGCGGCTTCTGCGGCCGAACCGGCCGCCATACTCAGCTCTTTTGCACTTTGAAGTGCCGGTGAGTCGTCGATAGCCTGCACGATTTCGCTATATGTCTGCGCAAATAGAGCACCATGTAGCGCGATGATAAGCAGCAATCTCATTTCGTCTCCTTTTTGGGTCCGAATCTTACAAAAAGCAGCACTACGAAAACCGAGCCGAGCACTCCCCAGTAGCCTGCATGTACGAACGTGTTGTAAAAGCCGTAGTTGTAGCTCATGAAGGCTTCGTAATTTGCGAATATCGCTTTTGCCCTATCTATCGAGATCGACAGAGCGGAAGCGGTCTCATTCAGAAATCTCTCTATATAATCGAAGTTTTGAAGCTCCTCCATGCGCAGAAAATGGAGATTTTTGAAGTACTCCATGTTGTTTGTCGCAAGAGCCGTACCGAAACTGCCCCCTACAAAACGAAAATAGTCCATCAGAACTATGGCTAGCTCTCCTTTATGTTCCGGAGCGTTTTGCAAAACCATGACCGTAACGGGGGCGAAAAAGAGCCCCATACCGATTCCGAAAGGTATCGTCAGAAGCATCGCCCGATTCAGAGGCGTATAGTAATTGAGTGTAGGCAGGAACGCCAAAGATGTGGCGACATAGAAAAAAGAGGCGACCAGCACGGTCTTTTTGGCCCCGATTTTATCCGACAAAATACCGGCTAGCGGGGAGAAGATGCCTATGAAAACGGCGAAAGCAAAGACGGCGATTCCGGCATCGAGGGTCGGGAGCATCTTGATATGCTCATAATAGACCGGAAGCAGATAGAAGTACTGGTACATCGAAAAACCGAGAATGAAAAAGTATATCATCATCCCGTTGGCGAATGCCGAATTTTTAAAGAGTGAAAAGTCGATAAGGGGGTGCTTCGACCAAATCTCGCTGAGTGCGTAGAGCATAAAACCGATCACCGAACAGACCAGAAGAAGAC
>JALSXE010000136.1:16611-18049 GCA_027072755.1 Campylobacterales bacterium
TTCAACCATCCGAGCTGCTGCCCCTTGCTCAGCATGATCAGAAGTGAGACCGTGGCGAACGATATGAGCAGAAAACTGACGAAGTTGAACTTCAGCCTTTGAAACATCCTCTCTTTCGGAAGAAAAACGAAACCGGATACGATAAGAAGCAGACCGACCGGCACGTTGATCAAAAAGACCATTCTCCAACTGTAATACTCCGTAAGGTAGCCTCCGATCGTAGGTCCGAGTGCAGGTGCGAAACTTACGCCGAGTCCGAACAGTCCCATTGCCAAACCCTGTTTGTTAGGAGGAAAGTAGCTAAAGATCATGATATGGCTCGTCACCATTATAAACGCCTCTCCGATACCCTGCACGACCCTGAAGAGTATCATATGTTCCAGTGTGTCGGCAAGTCCGCAAAATAGAGATGCGGCCGTAAAGAGAAAAACTCCGGATATGAAGACGGTTTTCGCACCGAAACGCTTTATCAGATACTCGGTGATCAGCAGGGCTATGGCGGCCGCCACCATATAGCTCGTTATGATCCACTGCACCCCGTACATATCGCTTGCCAGCGGACCTGTGAGTTTAGGCACTATTACATCTACCACGGTGGTGTCGAGAATGGCCATGAAGGCTCCCGTCATGACGATGATGCTGAAAATCGCACGCTCTCTGGGAGTTATATCCCACGGCTTTTTTGCGTTTTCACTCTCTACGTCTTCTGCAGGAAGAGCCAACCTATCTCCTTTTTATGGCCACTGATGCACTCATGCCGGCTCGAAGTCCCTCTATGTCGTCAAGCGATATACGAATCTTGAAGCGCTGATCGAGCTTCGTAAACTCTCCGCTCGCGATGTCTCTGGGCACAAGAGAAAAGGTGGAAGCGGAGGTGGGAGCGATAGACTCGACCCTCCCGGCAATTTTTTTCTCACCGGCGGCATCGACGGTGACGGTTGCCGAGTTGCCCGGTTTTACCCCTTCCATCTTCTTCTCCGAAAGCAGCACTTCACAATAGAGTGCAGATGTATCTACGAGTGCGTAGATCGGAGAGCCTCTCTTTACGACACGCGGAGCTTCTACAAACTTTTTGGCAATCACTCCGTCGAACGGGGCGTAGAGCTTTGTATAGCCGATCTTTTTCTCCAACTCCAGCAGCGCCTCTCTCTTCGATTTGAGGGCCCGGGTTTTTGCCTCTATCTCCTTTTGAAGTTCCTCTATCCGGCGCTGTTCGACCTTCGCGAGTCTGTATGCATCGAGAGAGCTTTTTTGGGTTGCGGCGAGGGAGCGATACTCTCTTTTCATCCCCTCTATCTCGTCCGAAAGTGCGTCTCTTTCGGTACGGATCGACTCAAAATCGGAAGAGGCTATAAGTCTCTTTTCGAGCATCTTTTTATACCGAAACGTATCTCTGTTCAGCTTTTCGAGTCTCGTCTGCGCCGCTTTTATACTATAT
>JALSXE010000137.1:0-1103 GCA_027072755.1 Campylobacterales bacterium
CCAAGATATTTCATGATTTCTCCCTTACTTTACGGAATTGTAGGCGCGCTCGATCGCCGCCATGTTGGCATCGATGATCTTCTGGGGAAATTTCGCCAGAACCGATTTCATCGCGTTTTGGAAATAATCCAGATCGAACATGCCCGATACTTTCATCAGCGCACCCAGCATCGGCGTGTTGGGGATGGCCCGACCGATCGTATCCAGAGAAATCTGCATACAGTCGACCACATAGACCTCTTTGCCTTTGAGTTTGGGCTGGCTCTCGATCAGCTCCTCTTTGCTCAAGTGGGTGGTGATGATATATTTAGTCGTCTCTTTTTCATTCGCCGTAATGTCGGCGGTATAGACCAGCGCAGGGTCGATAACGAGAACGTAGTCGGGATTCATATATTTTTGATGATTGAGAATCTCCTCTTCGTCGATCCGGTTGTAGGCGGTCATGGCCGCACCGCGCTTGGCCGATCCGTAAAAGGCGAATGCCTGGACAAATTTGCCTGTCCGAGCCACCACGTCGCCCAGACCCTTGGCGCCGGTGACCGCGCCCTGTCCCGCACGAGAGTGCCAGCGAATTTCCAACATAAAGTCTCCCTTTTTTCAATACCATCACACCCCGATTGAGCGTGCAGCGGTATTTGGTTTAAACTGGTAAGGTACGATTATTGTAGTCCAGCGGCTCTTAAACGCAGCTTTCTCTTTTGGCAATCGCGTTGATCGCCTCCAGAGCATTCGGAGCGATGTTTCGGCTCCATTGCGCCAGCGTTTGCGGCGAAGCGTAACCGCAGGTGACGCCGTAGGCGCCGATCCCCGCCGCGGCGGCGGCTTGCAGATCCATCGGCGTATCGCCCACCATCCACGCCCCGCTCTTGGACCTTTGCATCATGCTCAGCGCCTTTTCGATCGGTTCGGGATGGGGTTTGTGTCGAATCACATCCTCACTGCCGACCAACACTTCGAAATACTCCATCAATCCCAGATGCTCCAGCAATATCACCGAATAGCGCCCCGTTTTCGTCGTGACAACGCCCAGCCGTGCAAACTCCGACGCCCGTTCCACCGCCTCTTTGGCCCCCGGCAGCAATCGCGTCTTATCGCGACTAATC
>JALSXE010000138.1:0-1100 GCA_027072755.1 Campylobacterales bacterium
ATGCACGAACAGCGCCACGATCTCGTCCGCCGCATCCAGATCGATGGAAAGCCGCACCGGCTCGCCCGCGCCGCGGCCGCCCGGCAGCCTGGAGGCGTCCAGCGTGTAGAACCGGCCCGACGTGGCCGCCAGCAGCAGCCTGTCGGTGGTATGCGCATGGATGACGAAGCGCTCCCGGTCGCCCTCCTTGTAGGAAAGCCGCTTGCGCGCCTCGTCGTCCAGATGGCCCTTCAGGGCGCGGATCCACCCCTTTTCGGAGCACACCACGGTGATCGGCTCGCGCTCCACCAGCGCCGCGTCGAGGTCCACCTCGATGACCGGCGCCTCGGCGATCTCCGTGCGCCGCGCGCCCAGCTCCGTCTTCTTGCTCCAGCGGTCACGGATGGCCCGCACCTGCCCGGCCACGGCCTTCCACTGCGCCTCCTCGGAGGCCAGCAGGGCCTGCAGCTCGTCACGCTCCTTCGACAGCGCCTCGTGCTCGGAGCGGATCTCCACCTCCTGAAGCTTGTTCAGGGCCCGCAGGCGCATGTTCAGGATCGCCTCCGCCTGATTCTCCGTCAGGCCGAAACGGGCGATCAGCTCCGCTTTCGGATCGTCCTCGAAGCGGATGATGCGGATCACCTCGTCGATGTTGAGATAGGCGATCAGCAGCCCTTCCAGCACCTCCAGCCGGGCGGCGATCTTCTCCAGCCGCCAGTAGGTGCGCCGGATGAGCACGTCCATCCGGTGCTCCAGCCACTCGCGGAGCACCTCGCGCAGGTTCATCACCTTCGGCACGCGCCCCTGCGAGAGCACGTTCATGTTGAGCGGAATGCGGCTCTCCAGATCGGTCAGGCGGAACAGGGATTCCATCAGCAGCAGCGGATCCACGTTGCGGCTCTTCGGCTCCAGCACCAGCCGCACGTCCTCCGCCGATTCGTCGCGCACGTCGCCCAGCAGCGGCAGCTTGCGGGCCGCCAGCAGGTCGGCGATCTTCTCCACCAGCCGCGCCTTCTGCACCTGCCAGGGAATTTCGGTGACCACGATCTGCCACTGGCCGCGCGGCAGATCCTCCTTCTCCCACTTCGCCCGCACGCGGAAGCCGCCGCGCGGGCAGTGGC
>JALSXE010000139.1:0-1099 GCA_027072755.1 Campylobacterales bacterium
GCCCTATGTTGCTCCCAACCTCAAGGATTGTCCCTGGCACAAGGGTGCCGAGTATCCGGGAAAATGCCTTGAGGCCATAGGGGAGTTTCCAGGCTTCAAGTCGATTCCTCTCGATGTATTCGCTGCCAAACTCTCCTTTCCACTCGTTGAGTTGCCGTGTGCTCATTTCTCCACCCAGCCCCTTCCAAAGAGGATGTATTTCTCCTCTTCACCTGGTTCTTTCACCCTGTAGTGCGTGTAAAATTTCATTGTTTCCACCTTTTCTAGCCTAACATCGTCTACGCCTGGGTCGTCTATATGATTGATTACACTGTCTTTGAGGACCCACCCCCTCTCGCTGCGCTCCCAGATACTCGGGTCTCTGAATCTATCTATGTGAGACCAGAATTCCCCTTCGTCCATTCCAATCCATTCGAGGAAAAGCCGTGTGTCTTTGGGGATAACATTCTGATAATGTTTTACAAGCTCTATACCCTCTTCTCTTGTTAGCCTCTTTAGCCTTATTTCCCTGGATACGTGGTCAGATACCTTGCCGTAGCCCCACTTGAGGAACTTTATATAATCGTGGAGTCCTGCATAGTGAAAGCAGTCCACATGGTTATATGTGTCGAATGTGCGCTGTAATCGCGTTCCCTCATAACCGTATTCTTTAATCATTTGCTCGTGTTGGGCCTTTGAGTCCCAGCGGATATAATTGTTGAGATATATACCCCTTACCCCCACAGACTCAATCTCCTTGTCGTGGGGATAGATATATGGCTCGAGTTCTTCGAGAGTGAGTTCAGACTGCTCCGCCAGGTCTTCGGCCTCAAGCCCCATGAGATCGTGTTCTTTTCGGTATTTTCGGGTCATCTCCACCTCATCGAGATGCGAGAACATACCTACCTGGTCAACACCCTGGTGTGCTCCCCAGATTATGAGCGGTATCTTGAACTTTACCGCAACCTGGACTGGAAATACCGTTTGTCCTGCAAGACAGTGCCAGTAAATGCTGCCTCGAAGCCTTATGGTCTCCTTGGTGATCTTTTTCACCTTTTTAGGGCCTACTGTCTGAAAGATGATATCGCACCCGCAGACGCTTCTTACGTCTGCCACATTC
>JALSXE010000140.1:0-1098 GCA_027072755.1 Campylobacterales bacterium
AAGCACTTCATTAGACCGGAGATACAACACCTCCGTTCCCAGGATCTGCCTACCTACTACAGAATCAACGGGGCAATATATATCTGCAAAACGGAAAAGCTTCTGAAAGAGAAGACCCTTTTTCTATTCTACAACATATATGACTATAAAATGTGTAGAGAACACTCGATCGACATAGATAGCCCTATAGACCTGATCGTTGCACAGGCACTTTTGGAGTCCGATACATCATGATTTTCTCGTAATTTTGTAGCCTCCCATATACAAAACATCTATATTGCAGTCTATAAAATCCAAAATCGCATCTTCTGCGGTATGTACAATGGTCCGGCCGTGAAGATTGAACGAGGTATTGATAACAACCCCGTATCCGGTCAGCTTTTTAACCTCGCTTATCAGCTCATAATAGTCCGGGTTGTCCTCTCTTTCCACAAACTGTGGCCGAGCGGTTCCGTCCACATGAATGGCTGCCGGTATTTCGTTTTGAAACTCCTTTTTTACCCGGAACGCAATGGCCATATGTTTATGGGGAAAACTCCGCTCGAAGAGCCTTTCGCGCTCCTCTTCGAGGATCGAGGGGCAAAACGGCTGGTATGCCGGTCTTCGTTTTACCGTCATATTTATTCTCTTTCTGATCTCTGGATCAGTGGGGTTGGCAAGTATGGAACGGTTCCCCAATGCCCTGGGGCCGAACTCCATTCGACCGTTTACTATCGCTATGATTTTTTTTTCGGCTATCGACTTCGCGGCAACCTGCTTCCACTCTTCTCCTATCTCCTCAGCCGAAATCTTATCTTTGAAAGAGACTATCGCATCTTCTATCTCATCTTTACTCACTTCATTGCCGTAATACGGCATGTAGTGTCGATTTACCCAGCTTATATCCTCTCCAAGCTCTTTCGCCTTCAACAGTGCCGCACCTGCCGCTATTCCCTCGTCACCCATGGGGGGAACCACGAAAATATGCTTGAATCGCGTTCTTTCGTATATATTTAAACTCATAATAATATTTGCGGCTACCCCTCCTGACAGACATAGATATTCGGCATCCGTTTTATCGGCCACAAGATTCAGGTAATTTACCACCGTATCCTCAAG
>JALSXE010000141.1:0-4727 GCA_027072755.1 Campylobacterales bacterium
CATTTATATTGTTTAACGAAAATACCCAAAAAAGGAGTTTTCAATGGCAACAGAGATCAAGAAGTACCATATCCTCTTCTACGGAAGTCCGAAGGGGTACCAGACAAACAGGGCCCAGATAGCCCTTTACGACGCCAAAAGCAGGGTCAAAGCCTATATCCGCTTCAACGATCCGGGTATGTTTTTCGAAAACGACTACGAGAGCAACGGCATTATCCATATGCACCTGCCCAGTGCCATGTTCGAAAACGTGCTCGATGTTCTTAGAAACGAGAAGCCGGTCTACATCTATTTTGCGCAAAACCGCGGTTTTCTCTCTACATCTGCGGAGCCCGTAGGCGAAGGGGAGTAGCCCGGCCCGGGCGCGTCCTGAGGCGGGGCGCTTCATCTTTCAGGTTTTAAATAGCTCAAGCCTGTGGCTCAGCTCTTCGGTCAGTCTGCTCAGGTGCTCGGCCGCTCCCGCGATCTCTTCGACGCTTCTTGCGTTGTGTGTAGAAATTTCGGTTATGTTTTTCATGTTTTCGATTACATCTTTCATCTCCCGGGCTATCTCGTTAGAGCTTCTGGCAGACTCTCTGCTAACCTGAGCCGCCTCCTTCAGTACACCGTTGACGCTCGCTATCTCCTCTTCTACCTCCGTAACCTGCGTGACCGCCGCTTCGAAATCTTTCGCGTTAGCCTGCATTTCGCCGCTTATGTCGTTGATCGACTGAATCACCAGGTTTATCGTGGCGGTGATTTCGGAGAGGCTCTTTTGCGTACGCTCCGCAAGCTTCCTTACCTCGTCGGCGACCACGGCGAAACCTCTGCCGTGCTCTCCGGCACGTGCCGCCTCTATAGCGGCGTTTAGTGCCAGCAGGTTTGTCTGGTCGGCTATGTCGCTTATGATATCCAGCACCTCTTTGACGCCGTTCGCCTCCTCCTGAAGGTGTATTATGTTTTGTGCAAGGTCGGACTCTTTTGCGCCTGTATGGTTGATTGTATCGAGAAGGTTGCCTATGCTTCTGTTGGCCCGTTCGAGAGTCTGCGCCGCCTCGAGAACGTTCTTTTCGCTGGCGTTTACCGCGCTTACCGCCTCTTGAAGCGCTTCGAACACCTCCTCCCCTGTCTTCGACGTATCCGCCACGAGGGCCGCTTCATCTTCGGCCCTTCGGCCGATTTCAAGTGCCGTTGCAGAGAGTTCTGCCGCGACCGACGAGTTTTCGCTCCCGTTAGATTTCGTTTCGGCCACCGTCGTGTGCACCTTGTCGATGAAGAGGTTTATCTTTTGCGCGAGTGTTCCGATTTCGTTCTTCCCGATTACGGGTATTCTTTTTGTCAGGTCTCCGTCGCTGCCGGCGAGATCTTCGGCCGCATCCTGAATCGTGCGGAGGTTTTTGGTGATAAAGCCCGATACGTATAGTGCCATAACGACCGCCAGGACGATTGCGGCCGCACCGGCGAAGATGAGGATTGTCTCGAACCGCGAAACCTCGTTATGGCTGTTTTCGAGTGCGCTCTTTTGTAGCGCGGCGATCTTTTTATCTATATTCTCAAGATGCTCGATGATCTCTTTTTGAAGCTCTTGGGACCTCTTCAGCGCATCTTCACCCCGCGTCTTTACGACAGAGTCGTATCTTCCGATAAGCTCTTTTATCTTCCGAAGAAGCCTCTTTGTATCTTCCTCTTCTATTTCCGATGCAACTCTTTTTAATGTAGTATCCAGGACCTTTTTGGCCTCGTTGTAGCTATCGAGGCTTTTAGGATCACCGCTTTCAATATATATGTCGGCCAATGAGACGCTTTTTAGCATACGCTTTTGCGTATCTGCAATATCATTTAAAACTCTGTCGAACTTCTTTATCCGGGAGATGCTCTTTTCGGAAGTGGAGATCGCTTTGACAGCCAGGGCCACGTTGAGCGCAAGCAGCGCTACCATTGCCGCGAACGAAACGAGAAGGATCTTTCTCATACTCATGTTGTTCATCTTTCCGCCTTTAGAAACAGTTTTTCGATGCTTTTAAAAGCTTTTAAATCAAGTCTGTTCGGATTTTCTGCAGATAGAGCGCAAAAGGAGCCGAATAGCATTTTGCATTGTAAAAAAAAGAGAGTGTCAAATTGGGGTCAAAATCTAAAAAATAAGACGATATCCGATACCGAACCGGTTCTCCAGCAGCTCGGCGGGGAGTTTTTTTCTAAAACGTTTTATCAGCGATTTTAGCGCATCTGTACTCATATCTTTGTCGTAGTTTATATAAAAAAGTTCACTGATTCTTTGCACGGATAGATACTCTGCGGGGTTTTGTACCAGCAGTGACACAAACAGTTTCTCGTTTCTGCTGAGCCCGAGTTTGCGCCCCTTATAGGTAAGGGTGAGCGCTTTTTTGTCGAATATAAAGGAGTCGGCCATTTTCAAAAGAGGGGGGTTCAGCTTCCGTAGTTGGGAAGAGGCGGTGTTTAGGGCCTCCATCAGGGCACTGCGGCGTATGGGCTTTATCAGGTATTTTGTGATGTTCAGCTCGGTGGCTTTGAGCAGCCTCTCTTTGTCGCTGTAGGCCGTCATCATGATCACTCTCGTCTTGTCGTCCTCTTTTCTGATCTTCTCCACCAGGCTTAGTCCGTCGATTTTCGGCAGCAAGATGTCGCTTAGGAGAATATCGGGCCTCTCTTCGCGGTATAGCCGCAGCGCCTGTGCACCGTCGGCGGCCTCATAGACCTTTTTGAAGAGGTTTGAAAGAAACGATGCGTAGGATCTTCTTATATTCTCTTCATCTTCAGCGTAGAGGATCGTATACTCTTTAAACGTTTTCATGATGCTCCTTTGAACGAGAGTCTGAAGGTGGTGACGAGAGGATCGATAAGCTCCAGCCTCCCCTGCATTCTGTTTTCGACGATCATTTTCGCCATATAGAGGCCGATTCCGCGCCCTCTCTCTTTGAATTTCGTCGTGAAATAGGGGTCGAACATCTGCTGAACGGTCTCTGCGGGTACTCCACCCGCGTTGTCGCGGATGAATAGTTCGTAAAGTACGCTCCCTTTTAGGCTGGATGTGCGGGAGACTATCTCTATCTTCGCAGGGGCCGTTTCGCTCTTTTGAAGCGCATCAACCGCATTGTTCAAAATAACCAGAAGCACATGGACGAACTCCTTTTTCGAGCCTACTATTTTACAGCTATCGTCTATCTTTGTCTCTACCTTTATGGAGTGTTTCTCCAGCCTGGAGCCGATGAGCGAAAGGGCGCTCTCTACGCTCTGCGCCGGATCGAAGAGCTCCATCGTTTCGGACGGGGTCATGAACTCCTGAAAGCTCTCTATCGTCTCTCCCATGAAAGATGTGAGGTTCTCGAATCTCTCGAAGTAGCGTTCGAATCTATCCCTGCCGAGTTCGTTTCGGGAAAAGTCGCTCTCCATATCGAGCAAAAGTGCATTTATCTCGGCGAGCGGCTGCTTCCACTGGTGGGCTATGTTGCTCAGCAGCTGGCCCATCTGTGCGAGACGCGACTGGTGCGAGAGCATAGCTTCGCTCTCTCTCATCCTCTCTTGAAGCCGGCGGCAGTCAACTTTTTTTGAGGCCGAATCTTCAAGCGGCCTGCACCGGCCGTAAAACCCGACGATGTTTTTGTCGGCATCGAACAGGATGAACCTTTTGACGCCAAGATAGATGATCTTTCCCTCTTTGTCCGAAATCTCTACAACGATCTCGTTTGAAAGCGGAATTTCAGGGGCCGAAAACGGAGCGGTCTCTCCCAGGAGCTCTTCGGGGCGGTATCCGAGAAGGTTTGTGACGCTTCCGTTGATATAGAGCAGCTTTCCGTAGCCGTCGCTCTGCCACAAAATGTCGTCGGCGATTTCCGCGAGCCGCATATAATCTATTTTCACGTCTACCTACCCGATTTATGCTTCTCTCAAATTGTCGAAAGTATCTGTACCGATATAATCGGCTAAAAAGAGCTTTTATGCAAGTCGGTGGATTATGGGCCACAGGATGGCGAAGTAGAGCAGGAAAAAGAGCGAGCTGGCAAATACCAAAGCGGCGGTATCTTTGGGCAGACAGTTAAAGAGGGCGGCGAAGTTTACGTTCGCGACCGCAAGGGGGGTGATGAGTTCCATCAGCAGAATCGACACCACGAACGGATCCATACTGCCAAACTGCAGGATAATGTAGGCGGTAGCCGGAAGTATGAAAAACTTTACCGCCCCTACGGCCTTTAGAAGCTTCATGTCGAGATGCTCTATGCGCACACCGGCAAGATAGATGCCGAAGAGCAGAAGCTGAACGACTATGGAGGCGTAGGCTCCAAGCTTCAGGTTCGCCTCGATCGCCTGTGGAATATGAACTCCCAGAAGGTTTACGCAGAGTGCCGCAAGCGCACTCCAGAGTATCGGCATCTTTACGACGTTGAGCAGAGACTCTTTGGTGCCGTAGCTGCCCGAGGAGTAGATATAGACCCCTACGGTGTTGACGAATAGGACGTTTGCCAGGTTTATCATCGTGGTGTAGGGAACGCTCTCTTCGCCGAATATCGCGATGCCGAGCGGGATTCCGAGGTTGGCGGTGTTTCCAACGAGTGACGCCACCAGAAAAACGGCTCTCTTTTTTCTGTCGCCGAAGAGTTTTTTGGAGATCGGGAGCATCGGGATAAAAAGGAGCGTCACGACCGCCAGGTACCATGCCGGCGCTTCGAAGACATCGGGGTTCAGAGGCTGCGAGGTGAGTCCCCAGAATGTCAAAAAGGGCTGAAGTATAT
>JALSXE010000142.1:0-4720 GCA_027072755.1 Campylobacterales bacterium
AGGGTTTGGAATGGATTTATTGACAGGTTTTAAAGATAACTGCGGATTCGGCCTTGTTGCAAATATCGACAACCGTCCCAGCCATGCACTGCTCGAAGACGCGATTCACGCGCTCGAGAGAATGATCCACCGCGGTGCGATAGCCGCCGACGGTAAAAGCGGCGACGGAAGCGGCCTGCTTCTTTCGATGCCGCACAAATTTATGGCCAAGGTTGCCAAAAAAGAGGAGATCACCCTTCCCAAACAGTATGCGGTCGCCCAGATATTCTATAAAAACAGCGAACATCTGAAGCTTTTCGAAGAGTACTGCACGAGAAACGATCTGCGGGTGCTCTTTATGCGGGAAGTCCCTGTGAACACCGACGCCCTGGGCGAGCAGGCTCTACGGACCCTGCCTTCGATGATGCAGGTTTTTGTTGCTCCGAACTCCTTGATGGCCACCAAGCGCTTCGAAGCGCTCGTATATCTGACGCGCAGGGAGGTGGAAAACTCCCTGAAAGAGGATTCCGATTTCTACATTCCAAGCTTTTCCGACCGTGTAATCAGCTACAAAGGGCTGGTTATGCCGACACATATAAAAGAGTTCTACCCCGATCTGAACGATCCCGATTTCGAAATAAGCTTTTCGCTTTTCCACCAGCGCTTTTCCACAAACACTCTGCCGCAGTGGAGGCTGGCCCAGCCCTTTAGAATGATAGCCCACAACGGCGAGATAAACTCGGTGGAGGCCAACAGGTTCAACGTCGTCGCAAAATGCGAATCGATACGCTCGGAGGTGTTCAGCGACGAGGAGATGAAGAGACTCCTTCCTCTCCTTCAGGAGGGCTCCAGCGACAGCGCCAGTCTCGACAACTTCTTCGAGTTTCTGCGCATAAACGGAATGGATATATTCAAAGCCGTAAGAGCCGTGATTCCCGCACCGTGGCAGAACGCTCCGCATATGGACGCGAATCTAAGAGCCTTCTACGAGTATATGAGTACATGTTTCGAGGCTTGGGACGGGCCTGCGGCGGTAAGCTACACCGACGGCCGCTATATAGGCTGCGTACTCGACAGAAACGGGTTGAGACCGGCAAAATACATAGTTACGAAGGACAGGCGTCTGATAATCTCGAGCGAATACGGCGTAATCGACCTCGAAGACGACAACGTAGCAGAGAGGGGAAGGCTCCAGTCGGGAGAGATGATAGGGCTCGATCTCAAATACGGCACTATCCTGAAAAACGAGCAGATCAACGAGTATCTGAAAAACGCCAACCCGTATGCCGAGTGGCTTAACGAGCAGATGGTCTACCTGCAGGAGTATGTCGAGAAGCCTTTCGACAACCTGGATAGATACAACCTCGACCGGATGATAGAGAAACAGCGCTACTTCAACATTACGCAGGAGGTGATCGACCAGATTATCGAGCCGATGGTCAAAGACGGTAAAGAGCCGACCGGTTCGATGGGTGACGACACGCCTATGGCCGCCTTTTCTAATGTCCAGAGGAGCTTCACCGACTTTTTCAAACAGAAGTTCGCACAGGTTACGAACCCTCCGATCGATCCGATAAGAGAGAAGGTCGTAATGAGTATAAACACCGGATTCGGAGAGATACACAATATTCTCGACGAAGATCCGGACCACGCACAGAGGCTCAAAACCACATCGCCGATTCTCACTTTCGAGAAGTTCGAAGTTCTCAGAAGTTTCGGCGACGAGAAACACCCACGCTTCAAACCCTACTATAAAAACCGCACATACTCCACAGTTTACGAGGAGAATCTCAAAGGGAGCCTCGAAGATCTGGTCTACGACATCATAGAGGATGTAAAAAACGATGGTGTCAGGATCGTCATACTCGACGACAGGGGTCTCGATGAAAAGCATAAGACCATTCCGATGGCGATGGCTGTAGGGCGCCTGAACTACGCTCTTTTGGATGAAGGTGTCCGCCATCTCGTAAGCATCGTTTCGATAACGGGAGAGGTCATAGACTCCCACTCTACCGCATGCCTGCTCGCATACGGAGCTTCCGCGGTATATCCGTATATGCTCTATGCGACCGTATACAGGCTCCTTTCGAAAAAGTCCATGACCGATTATGAGATGAGAAACGAATTCAAAAAGGTGCACGGTGCACTCGGAGCCGGTATCTTGAAGATCATGTCCAAAATGGGGATCTCGACAGTAGCCTCATACCGCAACTCCGCACTTTTTGATGTATTGGGGCTCTCTACCGATATTGTGGAAGACTGCTTCAGAAACTCTCATGCGCTCGTTCCGGGACTCGGCTACAGCGATATAGAGGAGAGGATCGAGAAGTACCACAAAGACGCTTTCGAGCATGAGCATATACGCAAACTATTTCCGCTGAACGTAGGCGGCTTCTACAAGTATGTCGACAGGGGTGAGTATCACGACTTCGCACCCAATACGATGAAAGCGATACGCCAGGCGTCGATAACCGGGCGCCGTGAAGACTTCATGGAGCTAAAAAACATAGTCGAAAAGCGCGGCAAGAAGATGATTCGCGACTTCTTCGAACTCAAAAGCGACCGAAAGCCGATACCCGTGGAGAAGGTGGAGCCTGTAGAGTCTATATTCAAGCGTTTTGCGAGTGCGGCGATGAGTCTGGGCTCGATATCTCCCGAAGCGCACGAGAGCATAGCGGAGGCGATGAACCGTATAGGCGCCCAGTCCAACAGCGGAGAGGGTGGTGAAGACGCTTCGAGATTCGGAACCATCAAAAACTCCAAGATCAAACAGATAGCCTCCGGCCGATTCGGAGTGACACCCGCATATCTGCGCAGCGCCGAAGAGATTCAGATAAAGATTGCACAGGGTGCCAAGCCCGGAGAGGGCGGACAGCTTCCGGGCCATAAGGTGACGGCTCTTATTGCACGGCTCCGCCATACGATGCCTGGCGTCACCCTGATATCACCGCCGCCGCACCACGACATCTACTCGATCGAGGATCTGGCCCAACTCATTTTCGACCTCAAGCAGGTCAACCCGGACGCTACCATTACGGTCAAGCTCGTCTCTACGGCGGGTGTCGGAACGATAGCCGCCGGTGTCGCCAAAGCGTACGCTGACAAGATAATCATTTCCGGCGGAGACGGCGGAACCGGAGCCGCCGCGCTCAGCTCCATCAAGTTCGCCGGAAATCCCTGGGAGCTCGGTCTTTCGGAAGCGCACAACGCACTAAAAGCCAACCACCTCAGGCAGAATGTACATCTGCAGACGGACGGAGGGCTCAAGACGGGCCTGGATATTGTTAAAGCGGCGCTTCTGGGTGCGGAGAGTTACGCATTCGGAACGGGCGCACTCGCCATGGTCGGCTGCAAGATGCTCAGAATCTGCCACCTCAACCGCTGTAGCGTAGGTATCGCTACACAGGAGCCGGTACTCAGAGAGCACTATGAGGGCAATGTTGAGAGGCTCGTGAACTACTTCACGCTGCTGGCCGAGGATGTGCGCGAGATTATGGCTTCATTGGGCTACGAGAGGCTCGAAGATCTTATCGGAAGAAGCGACCTGCTTCAGGTGATAGACGACGACTTTGCGGCCAAGTTCGACTTCAGTTCGATACTGATGCGCCTGGACGGCCCCGACACGTGCCGGGTGGAGTCGAATGAGCCGTTCGACAGAAACGAATTCGAAAAAGAGCTTCTCAAAGAGATTTCACCTGCCATTCAAAACCCCAGTAACAGAATCGTCGTGAAGCGTGAAATATGCAACCTGAACAGAAGTTTCGGTGCCAGAATAAGCGGAGAGATAGCCAAATATTACGGTGACGCGGGGCTTCCCGAAGATACGATAGACATCCGCCTTAAAGGGATTACCGGACAGTCGCTCGGAGCCTTCCTGATCGAAGGTGTGACTCTGCGTGTAGACGGTGTAGCCAACGACTATGTGGGCAAAGGTATGAACGGAGGGAAGATCATAGTTTCACCCAAGGTACAGGGTATGCAGTTCTCCGCCGCGGGAAATACGTGCCTCTACGGCGCTACCGGCGGCAAACTCTTCGTCGCGGGAAATGTCGGCGAGAGATTCGCCGTAAGAAACTCCGGTGCGCTGGCGGTCGTAGAGGGGACAGGAGACCACGCCTGCGAGTATATGACCGGCGGAGTCGTAGTGATACTCGGCAGTACCGGTGTCAATTTCGGTGCCGGTATGACCGGAGGACTTGCGTTCGTATACGATACCGAACACACTTTCGTGGAGAATATAAACCAGGAGTTGGTAGAGGCGCACAGGATAGATACCGACGATACGGACGAGGCGCGCCACTATCTGAAGAAGCTTCTTAAGGAGTATTACAACGAAACCGGAAGCGAAAAAGCGAAGAGGATACTCGATAGCTTCCGTATGGAGATACGCAATTTCTGGATGGTCAGGCCCAAAGAGTTGCGGAAAGTACCGTTGAATCTGGATGAGGGGGAGTAAGATGCAGAATTTTATTTTTGTCGAGAGAATCGACCCGAAAAAACGCAATGTCGTGGAGCGTATCAAGGATTTTCGGGAGATCTATGAGATATACAATCCGAGCGAAGCATCTTCTCAGTCGGAGCGCTGCATACAGTGCGGAGATCCGTACTGTCTGAACAAGTGTCCCCTGCACAACTTCATTCCGCACTGGCTCAAAGCGGTGGCGGACAAGGATCTGGAACTGGCGTTCAACCTATCGAACGAGCCCTCTCCCTTTCCGGAGATAATGGGTCGCATATGTCC
>JALSXE010000143.1:0-1091 GCA_027072755.1 Campylobacterales bacterium
CTCCTTTTTCGATCGACTTTTCCGCATCTTTTTCGTAGCGGATCGTAAGCCGCAGGGGCAGATGTTTCACGGCACAGACCAGACGCTTGGCAAGCTTAATCCGTTCGCGGTCACTGCCGTGGATCGTCACGGCAAAAAGGGGCCACTCGGGGTGATCTTCGTTGAGTATCTCCCCATCGGCTAGGGGGTAGCAGTATTTAAGTCCCATCTTACGCCTCGATCGCTTCCTCGATCTTCTCTATCGGGTTTGTTTTTTTATTGCGCGGATCTGTAGCATAGGCGTACATCGGCACATAGACAAGTGTCAGCAACGTTCCTATCAGCAGTCCTCCGACGGCCACGTCGGCAAGCGGGCTCAGGCGTTCGAGACCGACAGCCTGCTCCAGCGCAATGGGGATCATGCCGGCGATCGTTCCGAACGCGGTCATCATGACGGGTCTGAAACGTACACGAACGCTCTCTACAGCCGCATCGAACGGACGTTTTCCCTGCGATTCATACTCTTTGTAGAAGTCTATGAGCAAAACGGCATTTTTGATGATAATGCCGAAAAGCAGCAGTACACCGACCATGCTCGGCATACAGCTCGGCTTGTCAAATAGCAGCATCCCCCACGCCGCTCCTATCATCGATAGCGGCAGTACAATGATCATGATGAGTGCCAACCGTACAGATTCGTATACGGCAATCAGTGTCATCAAGAGTATGACGATACCCAGACCTATCGCTTTGATCATCCGTCTGAAACTGTCATTAAGCTGCGCGATATCGCCCTCCTGTGTGACGACAAAACCGGTTGTATCGATATTCTGAAGCGCCTTTTGGGCATCTTCCGTGATGTGTGTCACCGGACGCTTGGCGCGATAGCCGTTCACATCGATACTGTAGAGCATCTTGTCGCGCTCTATTTTTGCCGGTGTCAGATGGTACTTCACTTTTGCGATCTGTTCCAGCGGTATCTCTCCGAATTTTGTATATAGCGGCAGCATTCTTATCGTCTGGATATTTTTGGAGAATTTCCCTTTCAGATAGAGACGTACGAACTGCGTGTTCATGGAGACAAATCCCGCCCCGAGTGAAACAACCTCTCC
>JALSXE010000144.1:0-4702 GCA_027072755.1 Campylobacterales bacterium
AGCATTCGCCGCTTTTGCGATCCTGTTAACAGAGCGTTCATCCAGATTTAGCGGTAAAAAAGTATACTGATTTTATGCAAAATCGTCTCGAAATCTTAGATTTTGAAGCTTCAGGGGGTTGTAGGGCCGGTCAGGCCCTGCCAAATTGCGGGCTCGGCCGGAATTTGCGCAACATCAAAGTATAATAGAAATGCGGTTTTTGCCGATATTCCCATAATACCTCTGAAATCCGGTTCAAAAGTCCGGGGCAGAGGCGTCATCAAACTACAAATATAGAAGGATATATATGAAAAGATTCTCCATCGCAGCTTCCGCACTGCTCCTGTTTAGTGCGGTAACGGCAAATGCGGACACCATAGGCGGTGAGGTCGCCGTAGGCGGCTGGAACCATGACCCCAGTGGCTGGGTACAGTACCCGACAGGTTCGGACAAGATCGATCTGGACAGCGATCTCAACCTCGATACAAGAACCGAACTATACCTCAGGGCCAAGATAGAGCATCCGCTTCCCCTGCTTCCCAATATCAGGCTCGGTTTCACCCAGAACCGAAGCAGCGGCGACGGGGCCATTACAAAAAGCTTCAGCTTCGGCGGCATTACAGTCACCGGCGGAGAGAAGGTTCACACAGAGACGCAGCTTGACACCTACGATGCCACTTTCTACTACGAAATCGTCGACACGGGAATGGATCTGGATCTTGGAATCACGGCACGATACCTCGACGGGTATGTAGATATCAAAAGCCTCACGACCGGCCGCCAAGACAGCACGGACGTTTCGGCGGTTTTCCCGATGGTTTATGCAAACGCACGGGTTCCGATCCCTTTTCTGAGCGAACTCTCTGTCGGAGCCGAAGGGAGCTACATCACATACGACGGCAGCACTCTTTACGACCTGCAGGCCGATGTTCGCTACGAATTTGCGATGGGTCTCGGTGTAGAGGCCGGATACCGCGCCCAAAAGATCAAGCTCGACGATGTCGAAAACACCAGCAGCGACGTAGACATAAAAGGTTTCTTCATCGGTGCCGTCTGGGACTTCTAACGGTACTCGGTTATCTGATCGAGAGGCAGCCTTATCTTTTCGGGCGCCTCGTTTACCCTGTATCCGAAAGCGACTATCAGAGCCAGCTCCTCGCGGGCCGGGTCCATATCCAAAAGCGCCTCCACCTTCTCTTTCTCGAAACCCTCTATCGGGCAACTGTCTATCCCCATCATCGCGGCACCCGTCATCATATTGGCCGCCGCTATGTAGCACTGGCGCGAAGCCCAGCAAAAGAGCCCCTCGGTCGCCAGTTTGTGAGCTGCGAAATCGTCGTAGACCCTGAAATAGGTCTCTATCTTCTCTTTGGGCAGATCCCGCCTCGAGAGCATCTCCCTGCTATATTCGCTTCCGGGCGCCAGCGGCGCTACAATCGATTTTATCAGCACCAGATCGCTGCAGGTCGTTATCTGTGGCTGATTCCAGCATAACGGCCGAAGGCTCTCTTTAAGCTTCTGATCTCTTACGACAAGAAATCTCCACGGCTCCATTCCGAAAGAGGAGGGGCTCAGACGCCCAAACTCCAAAATGGCATCCATCTCGCTCTCTCTTATGCGTCTGCTCTCGTCGAAAAGCTTGCAGGCATGGCGATAGTGCATCGCTCTTATAAAGGCATTTTTCATCTCTCACTCCTTGCTCCATATTCTGCGGTTGAGATTCAACTCCTCTACAATACTAAGAATTAGATTAAGATTTTCTATATAACTCTTGAAAACGTCGATACTCAGAAGAGATTTGAAGAGTGCAGGCTCGAACCAGTTTCCGCCGTTTTCTATCGCTATAAAGAGTTTGTCGAGCCTGAAAGAGAGGTATACGGGGGCGTCCGCCCTTTTTCTAAGGGCGACCAGCTTCTCCATGATTACAGGTGTCAGAAGGTAGTGGGCCTCTACGGGATCGTCAGAATATACTTTGAACTCCCTCTCGAAAGCGGGGCTGTCCATACGCACCAGTTTTGCGTTTACGGCACCCTGAAACCAGCTGCCGACCACACCGAAATACTTTTCGGCCACATCGGGGTAGACAAGCACCGGCTTATGAAACCGTTTATGAAACTCTGTCACGATAAAGGTTCCGGCAAATATGGTGTTACGGCGCTTTCGCCCTTTGGAGTCTCTCACCTCTTTCTGAACTTTTATATCACTGAACTCGATAGGCGTAGCGCCTATTTTTCCCTTTATCAGGTCATTTCCCTCATAGTAGTCGATATCGGTATCGAAAAGGCCGCTCATGGTGAAAATCTGGCGCGGTATAGTGCCGGTCGGGTTGTAGAGTAGAGAGGGGTCTATCTTTGCGACCAGCTCTTTGAATATCCTCTTTTTGAACTTTCTACGATAGTCCGTCATAAACCATTTTGCGGCAAAAGCCATTGCCGCAAATGCCATGATGGAGATCTCGATCATCCCGTTACCACCGGAGCCGTGAAAGAGTGAGAGAAACACAAGAGCGACAATCCCAATAGCGACAGAGGCGGCAACCACCTTTTTAAGCACACTTTTGCGCTCGACCTCCAACTCCTGCAGCTTTGGGTAGAGCTCACTGTAGTAGAAGTCGAGCAGATCGGAGGCTTTGATACTCATCTGCCGTTCAAGAGTTCAAAAGCTCTTTGATATCTATATTTTTTCGCTCCGTTTCGGGAATCTCGAAGAGGGGTCTGGATTCGAATTTGAACCATCCCGCTATCAGGGAGGATGGGAACATCTCGCGCGCATTGTTGTAATCTGTAACCGCCTGGTTGTAGGCCCGTCTCGCCGCGGCGATCTGCTCCTCTATCTCGTTCAAAGATCGCATAAGCTGCACGATATTTTCATTGGCCTTGAGATCGGGGTAGTTCTCCACGGCCACCATGAGACCGTGCAGAGGCTTCGCCAGCTCGTCCGCGACGGCGATCTTCTGCTCGGGAGTCAGCCCCGGCTGCATCGCCTTCGCCCTGAGCTCCGTAACCTTCTCGAGAAGCCCTCTCTCGTACTTCATCGACTCTTTCATAAGGGTAACGAGGTTCGGGATGAGGTTGTAGCGCTTCTTTAAAAGTGCATCTATGGTTGCGAATATATTGTCACACTGATTTCTTCTGGATACGAGGGTATTGTATATAAGTACAACCGCAAGCGCCAGGATGACTATAGCAACGAGAAGCTCCATATTCGGTTCCTTTACAAATCTTTAAATTGAGTATACCAAAAATGGATGGAGACATCATTACAAAAAGTTAGTATGAATTTTGCTTAAAATGGTAGATATCGATATTTACAATTTTCTCATACGGTCGATAATCTATTAGCATATATTATATCAATAGAAGGACCCGATATGTTTAGTTCTCTTTCAATAGTGGCACGTTCTATCATTCTGGCTATTGCTGTAATGCTTGGTATAGCCGCTATAACATTTTATTCCGACAGGATTCAAAACATTCAGAATGAGATATCGGAAATAAAAGATCAGTTACTAATGTCAAAGATCGAAATACTTCAAGAGAGACGGAACGAGAAAGATTTTCTTGCCAGAAGAGATATGAAATATAAAAAGAAGTTCGATAAAACAATGCTCGAACTTCAAAACAGGCTCGAAAAGATCGAAAAGCTCTTCAAAGAGAACTCTATTCATACGGAAGAGCTAAGCTCCCTCAAAAAGATGCTCTCACTATATAAAGAGAAATTCGGACTTATCGCATCCCAGATAGAGACGATCGGGCTGGACGAAAAGAGCGGACTCAGAGGGGCACTCAGAAGTGCGGTTCACGAGGCCGAGAGAGAGGTCAGAAAACTTGGAAATTATCGGATATTGAGCGATATTTTGATGCTGAGGCGAAACGAAAAGGATTTCCTTATAAGAAAAAAAGAGAAGTACCTGAAAAAGTTCGAGAAAAACTTCAAAAAAATCTCAGACTCGCTCACGACCATTCCGGACTCACCGGAAAAAGAGCTCATAAAAGAGAAGTTGAATATCTATGCGCAAAAGTTTGAAGATCTGGCAAAAGCATACAAAACACTTGGATTGACCCATAATACCGGCCTGCATGGTGAACTGAGAGATGCGGTTCACAAAACCGAAGATCGGCTCAACGAGCTTCTTAAAAAATCGAATTCGGAGATGACAAAAAAACTCGACTCTGCATATCTGACCTACTATATATCTATCTCGATTATGATAATTTTCATAGTTGTCATTCTGGCTGCAAATCTCATTTCCATCACAAAACCGATTCTGCGACTCTCGAAAGAGATTGAGTCTAACGAAAACGATCTTACGAAGAAATACAGCCACACCGCCAAAGATGAACTCAACACCATGGTCAACGCAATAAACAAGTTTACGGCGAAGCTGAAGAGTGTAATCGAAAATGCAAAACATATAAGCCGGGAGAATGTAACCGTTTCCAACAAACTCACATCTGCAACCGACGGAATCGACCGTCGCACAAAAGAGTCTACAGCCATAGTATCGGATACAACTGACATGGCATCGAAAATCAGAAGTGAAATGGAGAAAACTTTGAATGAAACGGAAGAGGTAGAGCGCGAGATGCCGGAAACCGCAGAATCGATAGGAGAGATAGCCGTTGAGTTCAAAAAACTGATCGGAAATATACAACACAGTGCACAGGTAGAAGAGAATCTGGCGGAGCAGCTGAACCGTCTCTCTACAAATGCGGAAGAGATT
>JALSXE010000145.1:0-1086 GCA_027072755.1 Campylobacterales bacterium
CGACTATACCGAACAGCTTCCCGAAACGAAGGGGTATCAACCCGTTGCGTTCGATGCGATTTCTTACCACTTCAATATGCGCGAAGGAGAAGTACGTGGTTATCGAATGAACCGTATGAAACGTTCGGTCGATTCGAGTGTCGAAGAGGTGGCCGATCTGCCCGAATTCAACGGGCCGGTCATCTACCGTTGCGATCCGGTGCGCCAATTCGGTCCCCAGACGGTCCGGGCCCATCAACTGGCCGATGAGGAACCGGCATTGATCGGTTCGGCTCAGTTCGCCGTCGCGGCGAAGTTGAAAGAGGGCGATAAGATAAAGTTAAATATCAATGGGTGTGAAATGGAGAGGGTGTTTAGAATCGACCCCCTTTTGAAGGGGACCGTCGCCCTCAATCCGACCTTTGACTTGGGATTAAGAGAAGATTTGTTATCGTCGAACTATCGTTACAGTCAAAGCAAAATCGAAGTAGTGGGACAAGCCAATGAGTGAGATTACGATCAAAATAGACGGGAAAGAGTGCAAGGCGCAGGAGGGGGAGTATATCCTCAATATCGCCCGCGCCAACGACATCTTCATCCCCGCCATCTGCTACCTGACGCGCTGCAGCCCCACGCTGGCTTGCCGGATCTGTCTGGTGGAGGCCGACGGCAAACAGGTCTACGCCTGTAACGCCAAAGCCAAGGACGGCATGGAGATCACGACGTTGACCGAAAACATCGCCGAAGAGAGACGGGCGATCATGGAGGTCTACGACGTCAACCATCCTCTGCAGTGCGGCGTCTGTGATCAGTCGGGTGAGTGTGAACTGCAAAACTACACCCTTGAGATGGGTGTCGACCAACAGCACTACGCCATCAAGGATGTGCCGCGTCCGGCCCACGATTGGGGCCTGATGCATTACGATCCGGGTCTTTGTATTGTTTGTGAGCGGTGTGTGACGGTCTGTAAAGATATGATCGGTGATGCGGCGCTTAAGACGGTTCCCCGCGGCGGCGAACCTTTGGACAAAGAGCTCAAAAACGAGATGCCCAAAGACGCCTACGCGATGTGGAACAAGCTCAATAAATCGCTGATCGGACCGATAG
>JALSXE010000146.1:0-4692 GCA_027072755.1 Campylobacterales bacterium
CCCTCTATGGAGTCGGGGAGGTAACGGTAGGCTTCATAGTTCCTGCTGACAATTCCTCCGAGCCTCGGGAGAATTTTATGCATATAGAAATCTACCACTCTGCCCTTCAGCCCTCTGTTTTCGCGCTTGGTAAACTCCAGAATGACCACCATGCCTCCCGGTTTGAGGACTCGGTAGAACTCGTTTATCGCCTCCTGCCGGTCGACTACGTTTCGTATGCCGTAACTGATGGATAGTATATCGGCGCTATTCTCGTCTATCGGCATCTGCTGCGCTTTCGCTACGATAAATTCGGCATAGTCGACCTTCTCTCTGGCGACTTTCAGCATCCCTTCGGAAGGGTCCACCCCGATAAACCGTTTAATCTCGGCACCCGCCGCCTCGCCTCTGTCTCTCCACCACTGCAGCATATCTCCCGTGCCGCATGCGACGTCGAGTACGGTGAGATCTTCGCTCCTCTCAAGCAGTTCGAAAGTCTTGTCGCACCCCTTTTTGCGCCACGACTTGTCGATTCCCATGCTCAAAACGCGGTTTGTCACATCATAAGTCGATGCGATCTCGTCGAACATCGAGACAATCTTCTCCTGCTTCAAACCCTTATCTTCCATTTTTCGCCCTTAACCATAATATAGCGTCCCCGCCGCGGCTGCTTTGGTGCAGCAGTTCGAAACTCTGTGCGCCATTATAACCCATCCCCGCTTTCACGAAGGGAGCTACGAAAAGAACCATCCAGTCGATCTCGTTTTTCAGAGCTTCGAACATTCCGCTTCCGCCCTCCGCCATAACAAGCCCTTTCAGATCCGAAACACCTCTGTAGTCCACAAACTCTACGCTCCGATCCTCTACGCCGAACAGCGGAATATCTCTCTCTATCGTATCAGGTTTTTCTGTTAAAATAGCCACGTCAGGAGCCTTGACACCGGCCAGTCTGCCGTCGAGCAGGGGGCGATCCGCCCTAACGGTACCGCCGCCGATAAGAAGGGTGTCTATCTTGCCCCTTACGGCGTGAACCCACCTTCGCGACGCTTCGGAACTTATGGTGCCGCCGTCTATGACACCGTTGAGCGTCTGCGCCAGTTTGAAAAATAGAAACCCTCCGCCCATCCACTTCCTGAAAGGCTCTATAAGCTCCTCACACCGCTGCTTCAGTACCCCCACAACCACTTCGATACCGGCCTTTTGAAGCATCTTCGCACCTCCGGAGGCCGTAGCATTGGGGTCGAGCGCGCCGATCACCACTCGCTTGAAGCCCAGTTCGGCTATAAGCCGGCTGCATGCCGGTGTCTTTCCTTCATGGGAGCACGGTTCGAGAGTTACATAGAGAGTAGAGCCGTTAAATAGATTTTTGGCTTTTTTCAGAAGTTCCCTGTGTAAATATGCAGAATCTTCCGTCTCATTCAGAGAGGTATCCGACGTCAGTCCGGCGTAGGCATCCCTGATAGCGAGTACTTCGGCATGGGCCGAACCGGCCTCTTTGTGCGCATTTAGACCCAAAAGAGCTCCCGATGCGTCAACGACGGCGGCGCCGACGGCCGGGTTTGGATAGGTGAGCAGCTGGTGCTTCCACGCCTCTTCGAGCGCCAACCGCATATAGAGAGAATCGCCGATCTCTACCATTCAAAGTAGGTGCGGGCTTTTCTTATCTCTGATAGAGGAAACTCCTCTTCGCCGGCCGAAGTTTCAAGAACGACTTTTCCATCTTCGAAGCCGAGCAGCCTCCCCTTAACGACATCCCCGCTGCTCAGTTTCAGCCTGACATCGCTACCTACGGAGTTTATGAAGTGTTCCGGCTTTTTCAGTGTACGCTCAACTCCGGGAGAGCTTACCTCCAGGTAGTACTGGCCGCTTACCGGGGGGTAGACGTCGAGCATCGGAGAAAGGTCGCGGCTTATATCGGCGCATAGATCTAGGTCGACACCGCCATCTTTGAGGATATATACTCTGTAGATGGTCCTGCCGTCCTCGTTGACCACTTCGGTGTCGTAAAGTTTCGCCCCATGAGACTCTACGACCTTTTTTACCTCCTCTTCGACGCTCATCTGATCTCCTTTTCGATTATCGAAAAGAGTTCGTCGAGCCGCTTTGCACGCTCCAGCTCTTTGTCGAACTTAAAATGGAATTTCGGCGACTTGAACCACCCCTCGGCCTTGAGGCAGTATGCCTCCAGGCCCCTTACGACCTTCTTGAGCTGTTTGAGAATCTGCTTCTGTTCATCCACTTCGTGGCCCGTCGGATCAAGATATACATCTGCATCGCTTCGTCCCCTGCTGCAAACCACCTCCGTCACGGTGAGTCCGCGCAGCCGCTCGTCTCCGAGCTGCGAAAGCGCCTCGGGGATCAACTCGCGCAATACCGACTCTGTTCTGTGGCGCTTGATCTCTTCAGCGGTCATAGAGTAGCTTTCTCCTCTCTCTCTTCGTAGGCCTCTATCACGTCGCCTATCTTGATATCGTTGAAGTTTTCGAGCATAAGGCCGCACTCATACCCTTTTCTAACCTCTTTTGCATCATCTTTGAAGCGCTTCAGAGAGCTTATGCGGGTATCGTATATGACTACACCGTCTCGGATAAGACGTGCTTTCGCGTTTCTCTTTATAACCCCTTCGGTAACGATACATCCCGCAATCGTTCCGACTTTGGCGACACTGAATGTTTCGCGAACCTCAGCCTGTCCTATTCCCTCTTCGCTGACAATCGGGCTCATCATACCGCTAAGAAGCGCTTTTACATCATCAATGAGGTCGTAGATTATGGAGTAGGTCTTTATCTCGACACCAAGCTGCTTCGCCTTCTCTTTTATTTTGGCGTCGGGCCTGACGTTGAATCCGAGTATCACAGCATTCTGGTCGGCATTCGCAAGGGCCACGTCACTTTCGGTTATGCCTCCTACACCGGAGTGTATGACCTCTATCTTCACCTCTTCGTTCTTGAGTTTCTCCAGACTTCCCTTGATCGCCTCCAAAGAGCCCTGAACATCGGCTTTGATGATTACCGGCAGAGACTTTATCTGCCCTTCGGCGATCAGGCTGCTAAGCTCATCAAGCGTAACTTTGGTGCTTTTTGAGAGCTCTTTTTGTCTCAGATACTCCGCCCTCTTTTGCGCCAGTTCGCGAACCTCTTTGTCGCTCTCCATCGCTATCAGAATCTCTCCCGCACTCGGAACTTCGTGAAGCCCCACAACTACGCCGGGATCGCTTGGACCGAGCTCTTTGACCTGTCTACCCAGATCGTTCAGAATGGTACGCACCCTTCCGAATGTCCTGCCGCATATTACATGGTCTCCCACATGCAGCGTGCCGTTTTTTACAATCACCGTAGCGACCGGCCCGCGCCCCTTTTCGAGAGAGCTTTCGATAACTATGGCCTTTGCCCGGCGTTTGGGGTTGGCCTTCAACTCCATAATTTCGGCCTGCAGCAAGATGGTTTCGAGCAGGTCGGGAATCCCCGTACCGGTCTTTGCGGATACTTCTACAAACTCGTACTCACCGCCCCACTCTACCGGCATATAGCCCAGCTCGGCAAGTTGGGACTTGACCATATCCGGATTGGCATCCGGTTTGTCTATCTTGTTTATCGCTATAATCATCGGCACTTCCGCCGCTTTTGCGTGGTTTAGCGCCTCTATCGTCTGAGGTTTGACTCCGTCATCAGCGGCAACCACGATAACCACGATATCTGTCGCCTGGGCACCGCGCGCCCTCATTTCGGTAAAGGCTTCGTGGCCGGGAGTATCTATGAAAGTTATCCTCTTTCCGTCCTTTTCGACCTGATATGCGCCTACATGCTGGGTAATGCCGCCGGCCTCCCTTTCGGCCACCTTGGTCTCCCTGATCTTGTCGAGAAGTGAAGTTTTCCCGTGGTCGACGTGGCCCATAATCGTGATCACAGGCGGTCTCTCTTCAAGATACTCGTCCTCTATCGCATCGTAGGCGCTTACATAGTCCAACTCGTCGAGGGGGTTCATCGTCTTAACCTCGACACCGAACTCCTCTGCAAGTATCTCGATCTCATCCTTTTCGAGGAAATCGTTTTTGGTCACCATTTTGCCGAGGGTGAACAGAACTTTTATAACCTCTCCGGTTGTCCTGCCGACCTTCTCCGCGAACTCATACACTCTCACCTCTTCCGGAATCGTTACTACAGACAAGACGGCTCCCCCTTTTTCCGCCCGCTTATGACGCTTCTTCGGAGCGGTGCGGCTGACACTGCGGCTGCCCCTTTTTTGTGGACCTCTACGACCTACCGGCTGCTTCTGGCGCGGCTGCTCCGGCTTGAGCGTTACCGGAGATTTTGGCTCCTCCATCCTGTTGATCTCCTCACTGAAGTCGGGAAGAACCACCTCTTCGGTAGAGTAGTCTACAGGGATCGTATTGGAACTGCCGATATCCCTGTCTTCCAAAAGATTCAGTTTTATTCCGCTCTCTTTAGCGCCAGGGGCCGGAGCCGGCTTTTTGGCCTTTTTCCTGCTCTTTTTAGAGGCCAGAGACTCATCTGCGGCGGCTATGATGCGATTTTCAAGCGCTATCTCGCTCTTCTTTATCGAGATGCTCTTTTCAGTCGGCTCTACAACCTGCGGGCGCTTCTTCTTTACTATGAAGATACCGCGGCGGCGCTTTACGGAAGCTTCGGCAATGCTCTCTTTGGCTTCCGCGACTTCTATCTTCGGCTCCTCCGCAACTTTCGGTGCCGTCTC
>JALSXE010000147.1:0-1080 GCA_027072755.1 Campylobacterales bacterium
CTGTTGGCGCTTATGCATGACCAGGTAAGAGCCCTGAAACTTCAGGGGGTCGAGGCCGAGATGATAGGCTCCATGCAGAGCGGCGCGGAGATCGCCGAGATCATGGGGAGGCTTCGCAATGCGCGGATCAAGCTGCTCTACGTCGCTCCCGAGCGCTTCAGCTCACCCGGCTTCGTGGAGCTTCTGAAGGGGATCCCATTGGCGTCGTTCGTCATAGACGAGGCGCACTGCGTAAGCGAGTGGGGGCACGAGTTCAGGGAAGATTACAGGCGCCTGCACCTTCTTAAAGAGCTTTTTCCAAAGACCCCGGTCTCCGCGTTTACGGCGACGGCTACGCCGCAGGTGGAAGAGGATATCGCGAGACAGCTCGGGCTCGATTCACCCGTGAGGCTTCGCGGTTCGGTCTACAGAGAGAATCTGCTTGTAAGAGCCGAGCCCAGAAGTGGCGACGGAAAGAGGCAGCTTCTCGAGTTTCTCTCGCGCTTTGAAGGGGAGAGCGGCATCGTCTACACCTTTACGCGCAAGAGCACCGAGACGCTTGCCGCCTTTTTGAAAGGTGAAGGGGTGAGGGCCATGGCCTACCATGCGGGTCTGGGCGCGGATGAGCGAAGCGCCGCCTACCACGCCTTCGTGCACGACGAGACCGATGTGATAGTGGCTACCGTGGCGTTTGGAATGGGAATAGACAAATCGAACATACGTTTTGTCGTGCATATGAGTATGCCCAAGACGCTCGAGAGCTACTACCAGGAGATCGGCCGGGCCGGCCGCGACGGACTGTCCAGCGAGACGCTTCTTCTTTACAGTGCCGCGGATGCGGCGCAGCGCGTTTCGCTTATAGAGGCCCTTGATGACGGCAGCTACAAGCAAAACGCTTTCAGAAAACTGGAAAAGATGGTCAACTTCAGCCAGAGCGAGTCGTGCCGCCACATGCAGCTTGCCGAATATTTCGGTGAGACGATGGAGCCTTGCGGAAGCAACTGCGACAACTGCACGGCTCCGGCCGGCGGCAGGCTCGATATCACGACAGAGGCGAGGCAGCTGCTTTCCGCCGTCTACCGCACTTCGCAGAGTTTCGGC
>JALSXE010000148.1:0-1080 GCA_027072755.1 Campylobacterales bacterium
GCACCCATGTGACCGGCCATCTTCTTGCCCTTGAACACCTTGCCGGGGTCCTGGCACTGACCGGTCGAACCGTGCGAGCGGTGCGAGATGGAAACGCCGTGCGAGGCACGCAGGCCGCCGAAATTCCAGCGCTTCATGGCGCCGGCGAAGCCCTTGCCGATGGAAATGCCGGTCACGTCCACGTACTGGCCCGGTACGAAGTGGTCGGCGGTGATCTCCGCCCCCACCTCGAGCAGATTCTCCTCCGACACGCGGAACTCCGCCAGCTTGCGCTTGGGCTCCACGTGCGCCTTGGCGAAGTGACCACGCTGGGCCTTCGTCATGCGCTTCGCCTTGGCCTTGCCCGCGCCAAGCTGAACGGCGGTGTAGCCGTCCTTCTCCTTGGTCTTGCAGGCGACGACCTGACAGTTTTCCACCTTCAGCACGGTGACCGGAATGCTCCGTCCGTCTTCGGTGAAGACCCGGCTCATTCCAACCTTCTGTGCGATAATGCCTGAACGCATCGCTCGCAACTCCTCAAAATTCCGTTTCAGATCAAGCTGTTGCAGAGAGTTCTCAGAGCTTGATCTCCACATCGACACCGGCGGCCAGATCGAGCTTCATCAGCGCATCGACCGTCTGTGGCGTCGGATCGACGATGTCCAGCAGCCTGCGATGCGTACGCATCTCGAACTGCTCGCGGCTCTTCTTGTCAATATGCGGCGACCGGTTGACGGTGAACCGCTCGATCTTGGTCGGAAGCGGCACAGGACCGCACACCCGCGCGCCAGTCCGTTTGGCCGTGTTGACGATCTCGCGCGCCGACGCATCGAGAATGCGATGGTCGAACGCCTTGAGACGGATCCGGATAGTCTGCCCTTGCATGGTCCTGTACACCTTCAGTGGAGCCCCTGCCCGCCCCGGTGAAAGGACGGGCAGAGCCGATCCATGTCCTTTACTCGATGATTTCGGAGACGACGCCGGCGCCGACGGTGCGGCCGCCCTCGCGGATGGCGAAGCGCAGGCGCTCCTCCATGGCGATCGGCGCGATCAGCTCGACCTCAAACGTCACGTTGTCGCCCGGCATCACCATCTCCGTGC
>JALSXE010000149.1:0-1080 GCA_027072755.1 Campylobacterales bacterium
CTACTGCTCTCTCCTTCCCCCAGTACTCACCTCTAGTCCTGTATGCCAAAAGACATTCACCTGACCTCCCCTCCTTAGTCAAATTACCACCGCCAAAGGCGGTGGCTTGTTAAATATTAGGCCCTGAAAGGTGCCACATTACTTCTAGCTCAAGTTTCTGAGTTGATTTAACCTATCGTAATAATAGAATAATTTTTGAATAATCGCTGACTTTTTTTCAATATGTCAATTGCAGTGCTCATAACGGAGTCTACAATGGCAAGTATCACACTTTCTGCTGCTATTCCTCCAGAACGGACTTTTTCTAAGGCAAGGTTTAGCAAGCGTTCCAGTGCCTCTAACAGGCTTAAGTCTTGGAGTTCATCACTACAGGCAAAAAATAGGTTACCAAGAGTTCGTGGATCATCATGGCATCGTTGTTCGTAGGTCAGGAAAATATACCGGGTCATTGCAATAGTAATATGGCCGATTATGCCGTCATAGTCACGCAATTGAACCTCTCTTTCAAGATTCAAATAGTGTTTCATCATCTTGAAAAATACTTCAATATCCCATCTTTTACCGTAAATACGGACAATTTCTTCATCTGGCAGCTCAATATCCGTAGACAATATCGCAAGCCAGCTCTTTTTATGACGATGGCGCACAAAAACGATCTTTACTTTTTGTGCATTTTTGGTCTCTGCGATTACGCTTGCGAGGATCTTTGCCTTGCCAGGTCTTTTTCTCAGTTTGCTGTAAAGTCTGTTGAGTCTCATCCATTGACCATTGTAACGATAGAAGACCTTGGGCATATCCTTGGCCATGCATATAACTGGCAGATGTCTGCCCAGAGTAGACAAGATAGAAGGAAAGGAAAACCAGCTATCCATCAGGATATAGTCAGCACGTATCCCCAATCTCAAGACACGCTTGACCATTCTTTCCAGATGTTCCGTAGCTTTAAGCATGGCTTCCTGGCGCCTTTTGTATCCGCAAGTGCGTTTATCAATCTCCTTCTTGATACCTTGAATCCGTTTGGAGGCCTTTGCCGAGGAGCACAACACAAAATCCAGAGGCAGAAAATTGACACCATCAGAC
>JALSXE010000150.1:0-4665 GCA_027072755.1 Campylobacterales bacterium
GTACGTTTAAGTGTTCTTGGCTAATATCCCAATTAACTTGCAGACGAGCATCTAAGCGGTACTTTTCTAAGTTTAAGTATTTTTTTACCGTTTTATATAATATTTTCTCTCTGTAAAGCAACTTTTATTCCTGTTTTATACATTTTTCCGTGTATCGATTCTCTATATCGGCTCTTCGCTATAATTTTCTTCAGATAAAAGGAGACCTATGAAAAGAGTGGTCATAGCAGGCGGAGGATACGCGGGGCTTAGAGCAGTAGAGAAGCTTACGGACTCGGAGGATATAGAGCCGGTGCTTGTAGACGCCAACAACTACCATTTCATGCAGACGGAAGTCTACGGTTACATAGCCGGTACGAAAGAGATAGACGAGATAGCTATAGATCTCGATCTGTGGTGCAGGGGCTTCGAGCCTCCTGTACGCTTCGTAAAAGATCGTATAGTCGGACTGGATCCGAAAAAGAGAGTTTTGACACTCGCAAACGGAGAACTCGAATATGACTACCTTATAATAGCGACGGGGGCTCGCACAAAGTTTCCCAAATCTATAAAGGGTCTGAGGGAGAGGAGCTTCGGCATAAAACGGCTCGGCCGTTCGTTCGGATTCCACCACAAATTTGAAGAGGTTGTAAAAAATAGGCTTGAAGGCGAAAGCGGAAGGGTCAACATCGCCGTTATAGGGGCCGGCCTCTCCGGTGTGGAGGTTGCCGCGGAGATGGGATATATGCTCAAAAGATACAAAAAGGTGCTGGGAGCGCGTGCAGACGACATCGAGATAACCCTAATCGATGCCTGCGACACGATACTGCCCGGGATGGACCCGTTTATGATACGTTCGGCTGCCGAGAGGCTGAAAAAGCTGGACGTTTCACTAAAGGTCTCCGCCCGCATAAAGAGCGTGGATGAGAACGAAATACTCTTTGAAAACGGTGAGAGGATGGAGTACAGATTCATCATATTCACCGGAGGCATTACCGCAAACAGCGACTTCACACCAAAAAGTTTCGAAAAAAACGGCATCGGACAACTGCTCGTGACTCCGTTTTTGAATATTGAGGGTCACGAAGAGATATATGCCGTAGGAGACGTGGCGCAGATAGAAGATCCGGGCGGGCGGACGCTGCCGCCGACCGCACAGATTGCCGAAAAGAGCGCCGAGTATGCGGCCGAATCGATCATACGGAGTTTGAGAGGTTCGAAGCCGGAGCCTTTTAGGGGTAGGGTCGACGGCATGTTCATAGCCCTGGGCGGAAGATACGCCGCAGCCGAGATATTCGGTTTCAGATTCAGCGGAGTCGCGGCTTACTATATGAAGCGGATGGTTACACTCATATATTTTCTCGGAATAGACCTGAGAGCCAATGCCGGATACAGGGTAAGAAGCTCCGGACGGGCGGCCGATGTATAGAATTTTCTCAGATGGAGAGGGTGCACCATTACATATATCTTTGTACCCGCAATTAATTTTATCTTATTCGCTATACTATGTAAAAAAATCGGCACAATATCCATTATCGTAAAAAGGAGTAAAAATGTCTGAATCAAAAGAGGTATATTTTCCAAACAGAGAGTTCGCCAAACAGGCACGCATAAAGAATATGTGTGAATACAGCGAGCTCATGAATTGGGCAAAAGAGGATTACGAAGGTTTCTGGGGCCACTGGGCAAATGAAAAGATCGACTGGTTCGAGCCTTATGCGAAGGTTCTGGACGAATCGGATGCACCCTTTTACAAATGGTTTACCGGCGGTAAACTGAATGTAAGCCACCAGTGTATAGACCGGCACCTCGAGACCCGCAAAAACAAAGCGGCCATTATCTTTGAAGGAGACAGGGGAGACAGGCAGATAGTAACATATCTTGAGCTTCACAAAAACGTAAACCGCTTCGCGAATCTGCTCAAAAACAGATTCGGCGTAAAAAAAGGCGACCGCGTGGTTCTGTATATGCCGATGATCCCCGAAGCGGCCTACGCGATGCTGGCGTGCGCGAGGATAGGGGCGATACACTCGGTGGTCTTCGGCGGCTTCAGCGCCGAGGCTCTCAGAGACAGGATCATCGATGCCGAAGCTAAAGTGGTCATAACGGCCGACGGAGCGTTTAGAAAAGACAAACCCTACATGCTAAAACCCGTGGTAGATACCGCCCTCGAAGAGGGATGCGACTGCGTCGAAAAGGTGCTCGTGGTTCAGAGAAACAACGAAGACGTAATCTGGATAGAGGGGCGCGACTACAGCTACAACGAGCTGATAGAGGCGGAGAGCGACGTATGCGACCCCGAACCTATGGAGAGCGAAGATCCGCTCTTTCTACTCTACACATCCGGCTCGACCGGAAAACCGAAAGGGGTACAGCACTCCCAGGCGGGCTACATTCTGTGGGCGCAGATGACGATGGAGTGGGTTTTTGACGTCAAAGAGAACGACACCTACTGGTGTACGGCCGACATAGGGTGGATTACCGGCCATACATACATAGTCTACGGGCCGCTCGCCATGGGAGCTACCACCGTGATATTCGAAGGTGTTCCCACATATCCCGATGCCGGCCGCGCCTGGAAGATGGTGCAAGAATACAGGATAAACCAGTTCTACACCGCTCCCACGGCAATCCGTGTACTGCATAAAATGGGCGAAAACGAGCCCGAGAAGTACGACCTTAGCTCCCTGAAGGTTCTCGGAACCGTCGGTGAGCCTATAGACCCGCCGGCGTGGAAGTGGTATTACGAAAAGATCGGCGGCGGCAGATGCGCTATTGTCGATACGTGGTGGCAGACCGAAACGGGCGGCCACATGATAAGCCCTCTGCCGGGTGCAACGCCCATAAAACCGGCATGTGCCACATTCCCGCTTCCGGGAATCATGGCCGAGGTCATAGAGAGAGACGGAACCCCGACGGAGCCGGGAGAGCAGGGTCTTTTGTGCATCACGAAACCGTGGCCGAGCATGATACGAACCATCTGGGGAGACCCCGAACGTTTCAAAAAGAGCTATTTCGGCGATGCGAAAAAAGATGGCAAGCCCGTCTACTTCTCGGGCGACGGCGCCATAGTGGACGAGGAGGGCTACATAACCATCACGGGCCGAGTCGACGACGTCATAAATGTATCGGGACACCGTATGGGTACTGCCGAAATTGAGGCTGCGATAAAGAAACATCCGCATGTAGCCGAAGTGGCCGTAGTCGGAAAGCCTGACGATATAAAAGGGGAGAGCATATTCGCTTACATTGTTCTCAAAAATGCCGATGATACTTTCGGAGAAGAGGCCGAACTGGCCAAAGAGATAAACCAGGTGATCGCCAAAGAGATCGGAAACATAGCCAAGTGCGACACAATCAAGGTTGTCCCCGGCCTTCCCAAAACCCGCTCAGGCAAAGTTATGCGCCGGATTCTGCGCGCGATCGCCAAGGGTGAAGAGATCAAACAGGATATTTCGACACTCGAAGATCCGGGAATAGTAGCCAAAATAGAGAGATGCGTCAGAGGATAAAACGTGAAAATATGGATGCCTGTTCTACTGCTTGCTCTCCTCTTTAGCGGATGTGCAGAAAAGAGTAGAGATAGCGACAGAGTGGTATTTTCGGTTCTGATTCCCCAGCCTGCGACGGAACAGAGCATCCATTATGTAAGCGGGAAGCAGGTGTTTACATCTGTTTCCGATGGTTCTGCAGTCTCCGCCATGGTCGTAAATAACCCTATTTTAGCGGGAAAAGAGGCTATAGTTGCGATAGCCATAGAGAACCGAACCGACGAAACGATCGACCTGAAGTGGGACGACATAACCTTTTTCAACCCCAAAAACTACATTAAACTCCTTCCTGTAGCCGAAATAGAGGAGTATTTCAAACAGCCGAACCGGTGCAAGCCGCTTCTAAACGCCAAAGCGTTCAAAGGGCAGCTCGAAAAGTACGGCATCCTGCACGACCCGGCAGACGATACGAACAAGAGGGATCTCTTCGCTACGGAGTCGGCTCTTTTGGATATTTTCAAAGAGATAAAAGAGGATCTCTGCTACACGAGACTGCCCAACAACACGACACTCGCTCCTCACAAAACGACAGTGGGTTACATGGTGATCCTGCTCCCTGAAAAAAACTTCGAAAAGAGGATGCTCTTTATGCTGAAGATTCCGGTCGCAGGCACCGTCCATAAACTCCGCTACGCACTTCAGCCGCTCGAATGATGATATAATTTCGAAAAACCATCGACAGGAACCTGAATATGCAGCTTTGCGTCGCGCTCGATCTGCCCTCTTTGAGAGAGAACCTGAAACTGGCCGAAGAGCTCAAAGAGTTCGATATCTGGCTGAAAGTGGGCTTTAGAAGTTACATAAGAGACGGCAGGGAGTCCATAAAGGCCCTGAAAGAGATAAACCCCTCGTTCAAAATCTTCCTCGACCTCAAACTCTACGACATCCCCAACACCATGGCCGATGCCGCGGAAGAGATAGCGAAGATGGATGTGGATATGTTCAACATCCATGCAAGTGCGGGCAAAAGAGCGATGCAGGAGGTCATGAAGAGGCTGGAGAAGTTTAAAAAACGCCCACTCGTACTTGCCGTAACGGCTCTAACTTCGTTCGACTACCACACTTTCAAAGAGATCTACGGAGCGGAAATAGAGGAGAAGGCGAAGCAGTTCGCCCTTCAAAGCTACCAGGCGGG
>JALSXE010000151.1:0-1075 GCA_027072755.1 Campylobacterales bacterium
ATCCAGGTTGGTGTGTACGGATATGAACGACACATCCCCTTTTATGAGGCGGGAGATGCGTCTTCCATTTGTCTCGTTGGTGAGGACGGCTTTCAGAGGAACCAGGGGCAGGGGGTGGTGGGTAAGCAAGAGGTCTGCCCCTTCATTTATGGCGTATTCTATGGCCTCAAGGGATGCATCCAGGGCACAGATGATTTTTTTTGCTGTCTTTTGGGGATTGCCGATTGTTAGTCCTGGATTGTCCCAACTCAGAGCGAGTTCCCTGGGTGCCCATTCGCATAAAGCATCTAATATGTCCTGAACCGATGGATTTATTTCTTCCATGGTATTGATTATTGGGCCCACCAGGACTCGAACCTGGGACCAACCGGTTATGAGCCGGTGGCTCTACCAACTGAGCTATGGGCCCGAAAGTGGGCATACTATATTCATACTTTGCATGTTGTCAAGATGCATGGAGCCTGTTTGAAAGATTGAAGCACTCAGCACTCATTGCTTTTAGAAGGGACTTTGTGCGGGGTCTGACTTTGACTAAGGGCTATGGAATTACCTTGGGCGTTTACTCCGCTTTAGCCTCCGCCATTTGTCGAGCCGCTCCTTTATGAGCCTTTCATGGCCCCTGGTGGTGGGGAAATAGTAGAGTCTTTCCCTTAGCTCAGGGGGGAAGTATTCCTGGTAGACCGTGGCGTCTTTAAATTCATGGGGGTATTTGTAGCCCTTTCCATAGCCAAGCTTTTTCATGAGCCTTGTGGGGGCATTTCTTATGTGGAGGGGAACGGGGAGAGAGCCGAATTTTTTCGCATCCCTTATGGCATCTCCGTATGCCCTGTATATGGCATTGCTTTTAGGGGCAGTGGCCAGATATACTGCCGCCTGCGCTATGGCCAGCTCTCCTTCAGGGCTTCCCAGGAAGTCATAGGCATTCAACGCAGAGATGGTGAGGGTAAGGGCCACGGGGTCTGCATTCCCCACGTCCTCTGCCGCAAATCGCACCATCCTCCTCAATATGTAGTGGCGGTCTTCTCCAGCCTCTCTCATCCGTGCAGGCCAGTAGAGGGTGGCGTCAGCGTCGCTT
>JALSXE010000152.1:0-4644 GCA_027072755.1 Campylobacterales bacterium
ATATCTCGCTCCTGCCTCGTGATAGGTCGAAGCCCAGGGCGACTCCCCCCTCAAACTCCATGCGAAGCACATTGTCGGCGATCCGCACCGCGGAGCGTATACGGCTGAACTTTCCTATATACGTCGCCACCGCCTCAAGCTCAAAATATCTCATCTACCGCCACCTCTATAATTACCGTCAATGACAAGTTGCTCAATTTTAGCAGATTATTTGTCCCGATTCGATATAATCGCCCAACTATTACCATAACCTGCGAAGGATTTTTATGCGGCAGACTATAACCGAGAAGATATTCAGCGAACATGTCGGCAAAGAGGTGAGCGCGGGCGAGATTGTGCGCTGCCCTATCGATATGGTCATCGGAAACGACATAACCACACCCATCTCCATAAGGGCGTTCGAAGAGAGCGGTGCCGAAAAGCTCGCCAACCCGGACGGCTTCTCTATCGTCATGGACCACTTCATACCGGCCAAAGATATAGCCAGCGCGAATCAGGCCAAGATAAGCCGGGAGTTCGCCTACAAACACAACCTGAAACACTTTTTCGACGAAAAGGATATGGGAATTGAGCACGCCCTTCTGCCCGAAAAGGGCCTCGTCGTCCCCGGCGACGTCATAATAGGAGCCGACAGCCACACATGCACCCACGGTGCGCTCGGAGCCTTCAGCACCGGCATGGGATCGACCGATCTCGCATTCGCGATGATCACCGGCGGAAACTGGTTCAAAGTGCCCGAAACGATAAAAGTGGTCTTCAGCGGAAAGCCGGGCGAGCATGTCTACGGCAAAGATCTCATCCTGGAGCTTATCCGTATGATCGGAGTAGACGGCGCCCTCTACAAGGCTCTCGAATTTACGGGCGACGCCATAGAACACCTCGGGATGGACGACCGCTTCAGCCTCTGCAACATGGCCATAGAGGCGGGCGCCAAAAGCGGCATAATCGCCTGCGACGATACAACGAAAAAGTTTCTCGCGGACAAGGAGTTGGCAAGAGAACCGAAGTTCCACTACTCCGACGAGGATGCGAACTACTGCCGGGTGATCGAGATAGATCTCTCCAAGCTGGAACCGGTCGTCGCCTATCCGCACCTTCCGAGCAACGGAAAGCCCGTATTGCAAGCCGCGGCCGACGATCTGAGGGTGGATCAGGTCTTTATAGGAAGCTGCACCAACGGGCGGCTCAGCGACATCAGGATAGCGGCGCAGATCGTAAAGGGCAAAAGGGTGGCCCGCCACACCAGGATGATCGTGACTCCCGCAACCCAGAAGATTCTCAAGGCCGCCGAAAAAGCGGGCTACATCGACACCCTCATCGATGCCGGAGCGGTGGTTTCGAACCCGACGTGCGGGGCGTGCCTGGGGGGATATATGGGTATTTTAGGAGACAACGAGCGCTGCATAAGCACGACGAACCGAAACTTCATAGGCCGCATGGGCGCAAGAAGCAGCGAAATATATCTTGCAAACTCGGCAGTGGCGGCGGCATCCGCGATTGCAGGCAAGATCGTCGATCCGAGAAACTTCGCCTAGCGACTCTCTTGGCGGCGTTTTCGCCGCCCTGGCCTTAGCGCTGCCGCTCAAACACCCCAGTGAAATTCACACTGCCCATACAGCCGGGGCTCAAAAAATCCGACATCCGTCCGATACTACATTCTGAAACGTGATTTTTTCACCCATACCGACAAAGGCTGAACCAATGAGAAAAGAGCTTATCGAGCAGATAGAGCATATTCCGACGCTTCCGGAGTCTATAGGGGCGATAGAGAGGGTCTACTCGGACAAAGAGAGCTCCGTCGCTGATATGGCGAAAGCGATAGAGGGCGACCCCACGATGGCGGCGAACATACTAAAGCTTGCAAACTCGCCCCTTTACGGGCTAAGCAGAGAGGTTACAAATATACAGCAGGCGGTATCGCTGCTCGGCAAAGATACGGTAAGAAACTTCGCCATACATCTTGCCGCAACCTCTACGGTGCCGGTAGATGTCTCGCCATACGGTATCTCCGCCGCGGAGTACTCCAGAAGAGTGGAGCTCGTCAGCGCCCTTTTGAACAGGTGGCTCTCAAAAACCGAGCGTACTCTTCTCGGCACTGTAGGGCTGGCCGCCTTTCTGTCCGATATCGGGCAGGTTGTAATAAGCCACTACCTCCGGGAGACCGGCCAAAGCGACACCTTCTCCCGAATAGTAGACGAAAGCGGTGTCGAAGAGGCGGAGATGCAGGTATGCGGCAGCCGCGGCAGCGACGTAGCCGCGACGCTATTTCACAAATGGCACTTCTCCTCGGACCTTGTGCATCTTGTAAGATTCGCGACCTCCCCCGAAGATGCGGCGGATGAAGAGACGGCAAAAGGTGCAAGATATCTGAGTGTCGCAAAAACTCTTGTACGCTCAGACGGCAGAATCGAGGATGAAAACATCAAAAGCTCCTACGTCCTCGTCGAGGAGTACGGTTTCGACGAAGAGCCTTTCGAAGAGTCTCTTAATGCGGTACTAAACCTTTAACCATGAGAGTTTTGAATATCCCGTGCGTAATATTTGCCGGAGGCAGGAGCTCGCGCATGGGCAAAGACAAGGCACTCCTGCCCTTTTGCGGATTTTCCACACTAGCGGAGTTTCAGTACCGCCGCCTTAAACCCTACTTCGGCTCCGTCTACCTGAGTGCGAAGAGAAAGAAGTTTCCATTCGACGCACCGGTCATACTCGACAACCCGAATATCGACGTTTACGCCCCCTCGGCGGGACTGATCAGAATATTCGAAGCTCTTGCCGAAGATGCGGTTTTCGTTTTGAGCGTAGACACTCCGTTTGTCGGCATGGAGGAGATCGAAAAGATAGTAGAGGCGGCCGATGGCGGCGATTACGATGCTGTGGTGGCCGAAAGCCCGGGAGGAGTCCACCCTATGTGCGGCCTTTACGGCCGAAGCGTTCTCGATGCCGTACAGAAAGCTGCAAACGAGGGGAACTACCGCCTCACAGACATTCTAAAGATGTCGAAAACCCTTTATGTGAAGTTCCCTTTTGACGATCCGTTTTTCAATATAAACAGACCCGAAGAGTACGAGTCAGCGCTGAAGAATCTTTCCTAACTGCATCCGAACGAAGTAGATAAACTTGTTCAGCAGCGTCGTTTTGTACTTGTCTTTGTGGTATATCAGAAGAAAGTGGCGCTCGAACTTCATCTTCTTTATCTTAACCTCGTAGAGCTCTTCGCGCTCCAGCTCCTTCATGACGCTTACTCGCGGAAGGCAGCTGAAGCAGCTTCTGCTCTGGATCAGCATATTCTTTATCGACTCCGGGTGGCCGAGCTCCAAAAAGAGGTTTACCTGAGCCGCCATATCCCCAAGATGCGTAAGGAACACTTCGCGCGTTCCGGAACCCTCTTCCCGCAGTATCCACGGTTTTTCAAGCAGCGTATCTATGAAGTACTCCTTTTCACTGTCGGAATAGTTAGGGTTGCCGGTAACCACTATCAACTCGTCGAGTCCGACGATCTCCTGCTTGATGGCCGTGGAGTCGACATTTCCCTCGACAAACCCTATATCTACCTCACCGGCTTCGATCATTCGAACTATATCCCTGGTGTTGCCCACCTTCAGCTTTACCTTCACGTTCGGATAGGACTTCATGTAGTCGCAGATGATTGGAGGTATCAGATAGTCTGCGATCGTCGTACTGACCCCTATCAGGAGCTCACCGCTGTTCTCGTCGTTTTTGAACTCCTCTTCTATATCTTCGAGTTTGGAGACCAGAGGAGCTATCGCATCCGCAAAGGCGCGACCCTTCTCGTTAAGCGCCAGCTTTTTATTGATTCTGTCGAAGAGTTTGTAGCCGATAATGTTCTCCAACTCTTTGATGGACATGGAGACCGCAGACTGGCTCAGGCCCATCTTTTCGGCGACTCTGGTAAGATGGCCGACCCTGGCGACTTCAAGAAATATCTCCATCTGGCGAATTGAAATTTTCACGACGCCCCCTCTATTCTCAGTTATTTTTATTATTATACCATATATATTTTATTTTACTTATTGTTTTTTTTGTACTAAAATGCCGATTTAAGATTGGGCTTTAGTTTCCGCACAATTCAACCCAATGAAAGGATGAAGATGGCTTTTTCAAAAGAGAATATCAGATATACGCTAAACGGCATACTCTTCGTTGCGCTCTTTGCGATAGCGGCGATACAGATTTCACAGATCGGGTTTATAAAGCATCTTGCCATCAGCCCGCTTATTATCGGCATAATTCTCGGGATGTTCTACGCGAATACACTGCGCAACCAGCTCCCCAAAGAGTGGGTGCCCGGCATCGTCTTTTCAGCAAAGCAACTGCTTAGACTCGCCATAATATTCTACGGCTTCAGAATCACTTTCCAGCAGATCATGGAGGTGGGAGCGGCGGGCTTCACGGTCTCGGTAGTGATGCTTACGACCACCATCCTGCTCGGAAGCTGGGCAGGTATGAAGCTCTTCGGGCTCGACAGGGACACATCGGTACTTACCGCCGCCGGCAGCTCCATATGCGGAGCGGCGGCCGTTTTGGCTACAGAACCGGTACTGAAAGCCGAACCGCATAAAAGCGCCGTCGCCGTTGGAACGGTTGTACTCTTCGGCACGATTTCGATGTTTCTATACCCCATGC
>JALSXE010000153.1:0-4633 GCA_027072755.1 Campylobacterales bacterium
GAGTTTCACTATGAAAAAGATATTGAGAGTGCGGCAACAGATGTGGCAAATGCCATCAGTAAAATTCGTTCATCTTTACCGCCAGACATTAAAGAGCCGCAGATCCATAAAATTACTGCCGCTACGCCTCCAGTCATTACCATTGGGGTCTCTTCCAAAGTTGCATCTTTGCTCGATGTTAGAGAGATTTGCGAAAATGAGATAAAAAATGATCTTTTAAAGATAGACGGTGTCTCCAATGTAGATATTTTCGGAGGATTCAAAAAAGAGATATTGGTAGAGGTCGATAAAGAGGCCGTTGACAAACTCGGTCTAAATATGGGTCAGGTTTTAGGGATGCTCTCCAAAAATGACAGAGATTACGCCATAGGGTTTATGGATATCGATCGAGGAAGGTTCCTGCTAAAATCAAACGGTAAAAGAGATCGTTTGGAGCAGATAAAAGAGCTGCCTGTTACAGATATGGTGCGTTTGGAAGATGTAGCTGACATCTCTTATGGGCATTATGACAACAGTGCTTTGTATTACGGTAACGGAAAATCTGCTATAGCACTCTCTGTTCAGCGTTCAATAGATGCAGATGTGATCAAAACAATAGAGAATGTAGAAGCAAAACTTAAAGAGATAAAAGCAGACTATCCCGGGCTTGTTTTTGAAGTGACAGATTCGCAGAAAGATACAATAGAACAGAGCATTGCCAATATGTTTGAATCTCTCCGAGATGCGATCATAATGTCAACAATCGTTGCTTTCTTCTTTCTCGCATCATTTAGACAGGTTTTGGTGGTACTCTTTACCATTCCGCTCGTATATGCGTCAACTGTGGCGATGATGTATCTTTTTGGTATAGAGTTTAGTGTCGTAACTTTAACTGCCATCATTTTGGCATTGGGGCTTCTGCTTGATGATGCTGTTGTTGTAATGGAAAATATCGAACGCCACTACAAAGAGCTTGGCAAACCGATCGGCAGGGCTGTTTTGGATGGAACAAAAGAGATTATGTTTGCCGACCTTTCGGGAACAATAACAACAATGGTTGCACTCTTTCCCATTATGTTTGTAGGGGATTATCCGCAGACAGTATTTAGACCACTGGTCTCTACGCTTTTAATAGCCCTTGCGGCATCTTACATCATCTCCATTACCACTGTTCCGCTTTTGAGTATGAAGTTTTTAGCGATTCAAAGCTCCTGGGTTTTAAAAGCAGAAGAGATTTTTGCAAAAATCTCAGACTATTTTAACAATGGTGCCAGAAACTTCTTTGCACAGCTTGCAAAATCAGCAATGGAGAGAAAAGGGATCGCATTTTTATATTTTGCCGGTTTGCTGATCCTGTTTGCTATAAGCGCGCGTATTGTAATGCCTACAGTCGGGCAGGAGCTTATGCCGCCTATGGACACCGGGGTTGTTAAAATCAACATTACTACGGATCCAAATCTTCCAATAGAAAAGAGTGCTGAAGTACTCCAAAAGGTCAATCAAGCTGTTTATGAGAGTGGAGCTGTAAAGAGAGTATCGTCAGCTGTCGGAAGCGAGGCTGGAGTTCTCAGCATAGGCGGTGGCGGAGGCATAGACACTATCTCGATAACCGCCACATATATAAACAGGTTTGAAAGAGAAGAGAGTATTTGGGATATTGAGCATAAAATAAGGGAAAAGATCCAGCAGGTTCCGAATATAAAATATTTCAGCGTATTTGACTACGGTGCGACGGCTTTATCGAGTATCCGCGGAAATGTGGATGTAATGCTCAGCAGTGACAGCTTTGAAAAGCTCCAGAGAGCATCAGATACGGTTTTTGAAGTTTTGCAAAATACAGGGGGGCTTGTAAATGTCGCCAAAACATGGGATCTGTCAAAAGATGTTTATCAGCTTAAGATAGATGAGCAAAAGAGTGCATTCTATGGAATTAGCGCAGATGATATTGCTAAACAGGTTGCTTTTTATCTCAAAGGATCACCTGCCGCATCTTTGGCTGTAAACAATGCTGTAGATACTCTCATTAGAGTCAGAGGAGCAGATAGAGAAAAAGCTCTAATGACATTAGATACTATTCTCATAGATACGCCAAAAGGTAAAATACCACTCTCAGCTTTTAGCAGTTTGGTAAAAGTCAAAGAGCCCAGCCAGATTACAAGAGAGGGGCTGAAATATACGGTTGATGTTTATGGTTTCAGAGAAAAAGCTTCGATCTCTCATATAATGCAAAATTTTGATAAAGCATATGCGGGAGTAGAGCTACCTGACGGTGTCGAGTTGACGCAGACCGGTGATATTGCGCAGTTTCAAGACTCTGCAAAACGTATGGTAAAAGCAGTTGCATTTGGAGTAGGGCTCATCTTCTTTGTTCTTGTTCCTATGTTCAACTCTCTTAGAGCGCCGCTTCTTATTGTATTCTCGATTCCGCTTACCCTGGTTGGAGCGAGCTGGATACTCCTGCTGATGGACTACCACACATCTATGCCTGCCATGATGGGATTTATTCTTCTTAGCGGTATTATAGTCAACAATGCAATTTTGTTAATCGAATTTGCACTGTTGGGAATGAAAAGAGGGCTCAGCGCAAAAGAGGCGATGCTTGAGAGCATCAAGATTAGAACCAGACCTGTTTTAATGACAGCTTTTGCCACAACTGCAGGGATGCTTCCTGTAGCGCTCGGTTGGGCGATAGGTTTGGAGCGTCTTGCGCCGCTCGGTGCTGTAGCAATAGGCGGACTAATGGTCGGAACACTACTTACACTCGTGTTTATCCCTATTCTTTTTGTATGGATATACAAGAAAAATAGTGTGTAGATTTTTAAGTAATTTAGAGGAGTTGTTAAAATACCGGGCGGCGAAATCTTTCGTCCTGCCCTGCAACAGGTTCTAGATGCCCCTTCCGGCTTCCTTGATTCACTTTTGAGGGTGACGGGAACTCTATAGTTATGCGTTGAAGCGCTTAAAGGATCTGCTTTTTATAGTATGGGCAATAGTTACTATTTAACACACTGTAGAAAAAATATGTTACATAAAGTTACACTGCTCCATAAATATACTTTCAGTTTGATACAATATGCCTAAATCAAATTTCGATGAAGGAGAAATAATGGGTTTTATGGCCGATTATGAAAAACATGTCAAAGAGCGTGAAGCGCTCGGAGTGCCGCCGCTTCCTCTTACGGCTGAGCAGACGGCTCAAGTGATTGAGCTTTTGAAAGAGATCCCGATAGTCGAAGAGGAGAAGCTTCTCGATCTTCTCGAAAACCGTGTACCGCCGGGAGTGGATGATGCGGCCTACGTAAAGGCGGCCTTTTTGAACGACATAGTTCAGGGAAATGCCAAATCGGCTGCCATATCGCCTATTCATGCCGTCAGGATGCTGGGCAAGATGCTGGGCGGCTTTAACGTAAAACCACTTATCGATGCGCTCGAGCACAAAGATGAGCAGATCGCCCAGGAGGCTGCCGAACAGCTCAAGCACACGCTTCTTGTATACGACAGCTTCAACGATGTTAAAGAGCTTGCGGACAAAGGCAACAGGTTCGCAAAAGAGGTTCTGCAGAGCTGGGCGGAGGCCGAGTGGTTCACGAGCCGACCCGAGCTTTCGGAAGAGATTACTGTCACGGTTTTCAAGGTTCCGGGCGAAACCAATACCGACGATCTCTCTCCGGCGAGTGAGGCGTTTACCAGAAGCGACATTCCGCTGCACGCCAACAGTATGCTCGGTGCGAAGATGGAAGATCCTATAGGAACTATAAAAAAACTCAAAGAGAAGGGCTATCCCGTAGCCTATGTAGGCGATGTTGTCGGTACCGGCTCGAGTCGGAAGTCGGGCATCAACTCCGTACAGTGGCACCTCGGGGAGGATATTCCGGGCGTTCCCAACAAACGCACCGGCGGGATTGTCATAGGCGGTATCATCGCTCCGATCTTCTTCAATACTGCCGAAGACTCGGGAGCACTGCCTATAGAGGCTCCGGTAGAGAATCTCGAAACGGGTGATGTCATAACCATAAAACCCTACGAAGGCAAAATCTACAAAAACGGAGAGGTTGTCAGCGAGTTCAAGCTCAAGCCGAACACACTTCCCGACGAGTACCGCGCGGGTGGACGTATTCCGCTGATCATCGGCCGAAATCTTACACGCAAGGCGCGTGAAGCGCTCGGTCTGGGCGAAGAGAATATCTTTGCACGCCCCGAGCAGCCGGAGGGCAAAGAGGGTGTCGGCTATACGCTTGCGCAGAAGATGGTCGGAAAAGCGTGCGGCATGGAGGGTGTACGACCCGGTATGTACGTAGAGCCGGAAGTCTCTACCGTCGGAAGCCAGGATACGACCGGCCCGATGACACGCGACGAGATCAAGGAGCTTGCGGCTCTGAGTTTCGGAGCGGATCTCGTTATGCAGTCTTTCTGCCACACCGCGGCATACCCGAAGCCGTCCGACGTAAAACTGCAGCACACCCTCCCTCCGTTTTGGACGAGCCGAGGCGGTGTGATCCTCAGACCTGGAGACGGGATCATCCACAGCTGGCTCAACCGAATGGTGCTTCCCGACACCGTCGGAACCGGCGGAGACAGCCATACCCGCTTCCCTATAGGCATCAGCTTCCCGGCCGGATCCGGCCTCGTTGCTTTCGCGGCGGTTACAGGAACC
>JALSXE010000154.1:0-1062 GCA_027072755.1 Campylobacterales bacterium
GGCGACGGCACTTCGGTGCTATCGACAACAGATTTTTTCATGCCGATAGTAGACGATCCGTTTACGTTCGGAAAGATCGCCGCCACGAACGCTCTGAGCGATATCTACGCGATGGGCGGCAGACCGTTGATGGCGATCTCCATATTCGGATGGCCCATAGACAAACTTCCGCCCGAAGTCGGAAGAGAGGTTATAGAAGGGGGCAGGGCGGTCTGCGAAGAGGCTGCAATTCCGCTTGCGGGCGGCCACTCCATAGATTCACCGGAGCCTATTTTCGGCCTCGCTGTCACCGGACGGGTGAAAAACAGCAACCTTATGCGAAACGATACGGCCGAACCCGGATCTTACATCTATCTTACAAAGCCTTTAGGAATCGGCATACTCTCCACGGCGCAGAAGCGAAAGAAGATCGAACCGGGCGATATCGATCCGGCAATCGAAGCGATGACCGCTCTAAACAGAGCGGGTGCTGAATTTGCGGAGCTCGATTCGGTCAAGGCGATGACCGACGTGACCGGTTTCGGACTGCTCGGCCACCTCTGCGAGATTTGCGAAGGGAGCGGCATAAGTGCCGTGGTGGAGTTTGAGAAGGTGCCTCTTCTGCCGAATGTGGAGAAGTACAGGCAGATGGGCTGCATTCCGGGCGGAGCCGTAAAAAACTTCAAGAGCTACGGAGATAAAATCTCCGATATGTCGCAACAGCAGCGTGAAATATTGTGCGATGCTCAGACTTCCGGCGGCCTGCTGGTGATCGTCAAAAAAGGGGGCGAAAAAGAGTTCGAAAAGATCTCCGAAAGTTACGGGCTAAACCTCGAACCCATAGGATACACGACCGAAAGCGGTACACGGCTGATAGAGGTGGTGTAGTTGGGCGAACTTTTCGACGACTTCGATCTTATAGTCAAAAAGCACCTGCCTCTGATAGACGTGCGTGCACCCGTAGAGTTTGAGAAGGGCGCGTTCAGGGGGGCGGTAAACCTTCCTTTGATGAACGACGAAGAGAGGCGGCTGGTAGGGATTCGCTACAAAGAGAGAGGAAACGCCGAAGCGGTGAAACTGGGG
>JALSXE010000155.1:0-1061 GCA_027072755.1 Campylobacterales bacterium
GCGTAAGGATGATCCCGATTCACTGCACGGAAGGCGCGAAAGAGTCGCGCGAGCTCTATAGCTGACTGTTTCGATAATCCGGGCGAAGACCCAACCCGGCTGAGTGAGCGACCCGTCACCTCCAAAGCTTTGAAGCGATTTACTTGAGCCCAGAGATATAATCGGCGAGGGCTCTCTTCTGGCTATCATCCAAAGATGCGGCTTGTGAAGCCATTATGCTCTTCATCGCTCCTCCGTAGGTTCCGTTTTTGTATCCGTCGAGCTTTTTCAGAAGCTCCTTTGCAGGCTGTCCGGCTATGACGTTACTTTTACCCAGAGCGTGCTTTTCGGCTTTGGCACCGTGGCAGCCGGCGCACTTCGATTTGTAGAGCGCCTCAGCATCCAAGCCTGCCGGTTTTGAAGAGTCGGCCACCGCCGCGGATGCGGCCTCTTCTGCGCCCTCTTTGACACTTTCGGCAATCTCTGAAGCCTTCTGCTCGGCCTCTTTTGCGGCTTCCGTCACCTTCTCGGTTATCGGCCTCTCCTCGGCCTCGGTTTCACCTTTTTGCGCTTCCTGCTGCTCGGCAGTACTCTCTTCAACAGCCTTCTCTTCAGCACCTCTCTCTTCCATAGCTTTAGTCGGCTCAGTCACACTCTGCATCTTTTCGGCAGACTGCGGCTCGTGCCGTACGCTCTCGCTCTCTCTCTTCTCACATCCGGAAAACAGTATAAGCGCCGCAACGGCGGCCGAAATGACGATTCTCTTTTTCATAAGCTCCCCTTTTTATTTTGTTACAAAGGCGGGAGGCGTCCAAAAAACCGCTCCCGCCTCTTCCGATATCCTATTCTCATACCGCTTAAAATAGACTTCAAAATTCTCTATCTATTTATAACCATCTTAAACCGAATCCGGGTTGATAAAGCTCTTTCCCTCAAGCAGTTCGTCGAACATGCGTGGGTTCTCCCACTCCTCTTTTACACGCTGCGAAAATACCACTTCACAAAGATCGATCTCTCCGAAAACGGTGCTGTAAGCATCTTCCCTGTCGGCCTCGGCATACCCGGTTTCGGTCTCGTGGACG
>JALSXE010000156.1:0-4598 GCA_027072755.1 Campylobacterales bacterium
CGCTAAGCTCGAAACTCCACATGACCATATACAGAGACGGAAAAATACACGAGCAGGATTTTAAGAAGGGTATTCCCCAAAACGAACTGACGGTAACCGGGACTACGAGAAAGAGCGGAACAACCATACAGTTCTGGCCGGATGCCGAGATATTCGAAACCGTAGATTTCCAGTTCGATATCCTCTCAAAACGGTTCAAAGAGCTGGCCTATCTGAACCCGAAGATAACCATAGTTTTCGAAGATGAGAGAAGCGGCAAAAAGGAGATCTACCACTTCGAGGGAGGAATTCACCAATTCGTCTCCGACATGGCGAAAAAAGAGCCTATCTGTTCTGTAATAGGATACTCCGAAAGAGTCGAAGATATTGAGGTCGATATAGCCTTCGAGTACACTACCGCCTACGACGAAAAGCTTCTGAGCTTCGTAAACAACATAAGAACTCCCGAGGGGGGTACCCACGAGAGCGGTTTCAGAGCAGGTCTTACCAGGGCTGTGAGCAGGTACCTGCAGGACAACGCCAGCGCAAGAGAGAGAGACACGAAGATAAGCGGCGAAGATGTCAGGGAGGGGCTCGTCGCGGTCGTCAGCGTAAGGGTACCTGAACCGCAGTTCGAAGGGCAGACGAAAGGGAAGCTCGGAAGCAGCTACGTAAAACCGCTGGTTCAGAAACTCACCTACGAAAAGCTTACGAAATATTTCGAAGAGAACCCTAACGACGCCAAAGCTATTATGCAAAAAGCGCTTCTTGCCGCCAAAGGGCGCGAAGCCGCGAAAAAAGCGAGGGAGCTGACACGCCGCAAAGATGCTATGACCGTGGGGACGCTTCCAGGAAAACTCGCCGACTGCCAGAGCAAAGACGCCTCCATAAGCGAACTCTACCTTGTCGAGGGCGACAGTGCGGGAGGCTCCGCAAAACAGGGCAGAGACAGGGTTTTTCAGGCTATCTTGCCTCTTAAGGGGAAGATTCTCAACGTCGAGAAGGCCAGACTCGACAAGATACTCAAATCGGACGAGATCAAAAACATGATTACCGCCCTAGGGTGCGGTATAGGCGAAGAGTTCAACCCCGACAAGCTCAGATACCACAAAATCATAATCATGACGGACGCCGACGTCGACGGAAGCCATATACAGACGCTTCTTCTGACATTCTTCTTCAGATTCCTCAGACCGGTCATCGAAGAGGGGTATCTCTATATCGCCCAGCCCCCACTCTACAGGTACAAAAAAGGGAAGCAGGAGATCTATCTCAAAGATGACAAGGTGATGAACGAATTTCTCATAGAGAGAGGCATAGACACGCTCGACGTGCAGGGGATGGGCACAAAGGATCTGACCGAACTCTTCAAGCTTGTGGCCTTCTACAGAATGACCCTCAAAGAGCTCGACAAACGTTTCTCTCTTGTCGAAATTGTCCGCTACCTGATAGAGAATCCGGATCTGCTTGCGCTTGACAACCGTGCACTTTTCGAAGAGATAAAGGCCTTTTTGGACTCTCGCGGTTACAACATCCTCAACAAACATATCAGTGAAGAGGCGATCCATCTGTATGTTCAGACAGAAGAGGGACTCGAAGAGATACTGATAGATGACCGCCTCTTTACAAACCCCTTCTATAATGAAGCGAGATATATCTACGAAAAGATAAGCGAGCGGGATCTCTCGATCTTCGAAGGAAAAGATCTTCTCGAGATGCTTGAAGAGATCGAGAAGAGTGCAAAGAAGGGTGCGTACATTCAGCGCTACAAGGGTCTTGGAGAGATGAATCCGGAGCAGCTGTGGGAGACCACGATGAATCCGGAGAACAGGCGGCTTCTGAAGGTGACAATAGACGATGCGCAAGAGGCGAGCGACGTCTTCACCCTATTTATGGGCGACGAGGTGGAACCGCGCCGTCAATATATCGAAGAGCACGCCAAGGATGTCAAACACCTGGATGTGTAACTGATGCTCTACTCCGAATCTCAAGAGAGGGCCAGACGTTTCCGTCTTGCCCTGCGAATGGGGATTCCCATTCTGCTGTTAATAGGTGTAATAATCACCTATATGGCGGTGCAGAACAGGTTCGAACTCTCACGTTTTGACATAGTGCTTGTAATCGCGGTTATATTCATATCTACATATTTTCTCTTTTTTCTGATAAATCTCGGGCAGGCCGAAACCTATATAGACCGTATGACCGGTGCTTTCAACAGGGCCTCGCTACTCGAAAACATGAACTCGAAAATAGTCTCACACAGGAGCTACAGCGTTATACTGCTGCGGCTCGATAATCTCCCTTTCATAAACGATCACTACGGTATTGACCGTGGAGATAAACTGCTCAGACTCTTCGTGCACCTTTTGGACGATTTTTTGAAACTGCACGATGTAAAAGAGGCGGTTATAGGGCGCTATCACGGAGGAGATTTCATAATCGGGCTGCCTCTGCCCCTACAAAAAAGTATGGAGCTTATTGAGGAGTTCGAATCCACATATCAGGAGATCGGCCAGATAGCCGTAGAGTACAAATATACGGGTATAGACAAAGATGGTTCCGCCGCGCAGATTGCTACCCTCATAAACCACCTATACGATACGATTTCGCAGCAAAAAAGCTCCTCTTTAGCGAAACAAAACGGTGAAAAAAGGATAAACCCCGGCACTCTTGAGCGCGAGATTGTAGACGCCGTAAAGGCTAAGAGACTTCTGCTTCACTACATCCCGACCCTCAATACCCATACAAAGAGCATCGATCTTTTCGAAGTGGGTGTAAGGCTCAAAACGGAACATAGCGGCATACTACCTCCCAAGAAGTTCATACCCGTAGTCAACAGGCTCGGGCTTGAAAGGAGTTTCGACGAGGCTCTATTTAGATCCATCTGTAAAGATGCGAAGATGGTCGAAAGCAAAATCAGATTCAGTTTCAACATATCGCCTTTTTCACTCCGCAACGAATCGTTTGTAGACGGCATAAAGAAGATCGTTGCCGAAGAGGGGATCTCTTACGACCGGATGATCATAGAGCTTTTCGAAAACAGACCCTTCAAAGACCTGAAACGCTACAGAGTCATACTCGATGAGCTCAGAGAGCTCGGCATGGAGTTTGCATTGGACAATTTCGGAGCTCAGAATGCGAGTTTCGAGTATATTAAAAAGCTCCCCGTGGATATGGTGCAGTTTGATCGGGAGTTCACCATGTCGTACAGCAACCCAAAAATCGCCGCTCTTCTTTACGCCTATATAAACGCCTGTAAAAGCATGGAGATTAAGACATTGGTCAAATGGGTCGATAATGAAGAGAGTCTTCAGCGATTCATCGCCCTCGGGGTCGACTACATACAGGGATTTGCGGTCTCGAACCGACCATTGGATAGCGAAACGTTGATAAAAAAATATGGAGGAGAGTAGAAGATGCGCTACGGAGAGGAGATATTAGCCGGTTTCGATGTGGACAAAGATCTGGAGATCTGGCCCAACAAATATCAGAAAAACTACAAAATAACGATAACGCTGCCGGAGTTCAGCTGCCTCTGCCCAAGAAGCGGCTATCCCGACTACGCCACTTTCAAGCTCGAGTATATCCCCGACATGTGGGTCGTGGAGCTCAAAGCGATAAAACTCTACATAAACTCGTTTAGAAACAGACACATAAGCCACGAGGAGAGCGCCAACGAAGTCTTCGATGTCCTCTACAGCAAACTCGAGCCCAAATGGATGAAACTAACAGCCGATTTCAACCCGCGCGGGAATGTCCATACACTCATAGAGATAGACAGCGATCGTTTCGAAAAGGAGAGGTAAGAGCATGGCGAAAATGCAGCTTTTCTCTCTTTTGGCGATGGCCGTTTTGATCTTTTCCGGGTGTGAGACGACCCGGCAGAAGTCGAGAATCATCGACCGGGAGCAGCACAAGATAAGCTACGCCAAATCGATACTGGGACAAAAGAGCGAGCCTGACCCGAAAGAGCTCAAAAAGATGGAACTCGAGTCGCAAAAAGAGATAGCCGAAATCGAGATGCAGAAGGCGATAGAGGTAGAGAGGGTAAAAGCCGAGGTAAAAAAGGCCGAACTTCAGAGCCAAAAAGAGATAGCGCTGAAAGAGGCAGAGATAAAAAAGAGCCGAATAGAAAATGAAAAGAGCAGTGACAACTGGTTCATCATACTCTCCATAATCTTCTTCTCCATCCTTACCATACTGCTCTACAGACTCTTCAGAGAGCACCAGAGAACGAAACTCCAGCTTCACAAAGAGAGAATGGCACACGAAGCAAACATGAAAGAGAAAGAGCTGCAGGCGCAGATAGTACAAAAACTCATAGACGCCGCCGGCAGCGGAAAACTGACCCCCGAACAGCACGAACGCCTTCTAGAGTCTCTAAACAGCTCCAGACGCCTACCCTACGGCAGGTAGGACCGCATCGGTTTGTCAATAGATCACGTGTATAATATTTGGAAAATAACAATATCAAAAGTGCGACAATCTATACAAATATTATTGAAAAACGGTATCTATATTATCCATATTTTTTCGTATACAAAATAGAGGTGTAAATTTTTATCTATCCATCTAAATAAACAAATTTTTCATCAGTAAGGAATATTTATATATGTTAA
>JALSXE010000157.1:0-1059 GCA_027072755.1 Campylobacterales bacterium
CTCGGCAGATTCCTACAGCAGCCATGGAAACAGCCGGGAATGGAACCGCCCCTGGTAGCGGCGATAATGGCGGGAATGGTGGGTGGTGCCCCCGGCACGATTCGAACGTGCGACACCAGGATTAGGAATCCTGTGCTCTATCCCCTGAGCTACGGGGGCACGGGTGGCCCTTCATTACCAGCAGCCCCGGGGGGTGTCAAGGCTTGGGCGCGGGGGGCGGCGCCGGACTCCTCGGGGAGCGGCCCGGCTCAAGGAGGACAATTTGATAGTTGACTTTAAATTTATCCATGTTAATTTTCATCCATGTTACAAAGGTGGCTCAAAATAGAGGGGGGATTCAGCAGCCTTACCATAGGCCCCAGAAGGAGCGGGAAGACGACCCTACTCAGGGCCCTCTTCCCGGAGGTACCCTATTGCACCCTTGACGACCTGGACATCCTGGATTGGGCGAAGAGGGACCCCAAAGGTCTGGTCCAACACCTTGGAGAGCGGGCGATCATCGACGAGATCCAGAGGCATCCGCCCCTAACCATCGCCGTCAAGTACGCCATAGACAACCTGGGAGCACGTTTTTACATGACAGGCTCGAGTTCGTTGGGGCTCTTGGATTCAGCAGGGGAGACCCTTGCTGGACGGGCCCGATTCTATTCGCTTCCGCCCATGTGTTGGGGCGAGGAGAGAGGGCAGCCGACCCACTCCATCTTTTCTGACCACCTCCCCTATCCCAAGATCAAGGAGGGCTTAAGGGAGCTGGAGACAGTGACCAGATACGGCCTATTCCCCGAGGTGGTGAAGGAGCCCACCCCTGAGGGAAAGGCGGAGATCCTCACTCTCTACAGAAATTCCTATTTTACCAGGGACTTGATGCAGCTCTCCAACATCCAAAACATCCATGGGCTGCTTAACATCTTCCACAATCTCGCCGTATCCATCGGCTCCCACCTCGAGATTTCCAATTTTGCAAGGGAGGCGCAACTCAGCTTTCACACCACCAAAAAATATATTAACTCCCTCCTCCAGTCGCAGCTCATCTTTGAACTACCAGGCTATCCATACGGA
>JALSXE010000158.1:0-4590 GCA_027072755.1 Campylobacterales bacterium
AGATAAAGGCTTTGGATGAGCAATCTGACTCAAAGTGAACGTGAAGGTCTGAACGAACTCTTCTGCCAGCTCGAAGCGGCCAACCTGCCTCTGTACAAAAGGGTGCTCCTGCGGATTAACCGCTTCGCTCTTCTGCTAAGGATCAGAATTATCAGGATTAGGTAAAATTCCCGTGACGTGCTATAATCGCCGCCGTGATTGGAATGACTGACCTTTTGCAAAAACTTCTTATGTCGCCTTCTGAAGATTTTGCATAAGCTCAGAAAAACGATAAGACGGTAAAAGGATGATTATGTTCGGTAAAAGATTGAAAACCTACGACTACGACCAAGAGACGATGGAGCGGTTTCGGTATGCAAAGATAAAGACGAACAAAGGTGATATCTGGCTGAAGCTCTACGGCGATGAGGTGCCAAACACGGTAGCAAACTTCGCGACACTGGCGCAGCAGGGCTTTTACGACAACCTGAAGTTCCACCGTGTGATAAAGGGCTTTATGGCACAGGGCGGATGCCCACACAGCGGACCCGGAGGAAACCCGGCCAGAGTCGGTACCGGCGGACCCGACTGGGCTATCGCCTGCGAGACCGACAAAAACCTCCACAAACATGTAAAAGGTAGCATCTCCATGGCGCATGCAGGAAAAGATACCGGCGGCAGCCAGTTTTTTATATGCTTCGTGCCCTGTCCGCACCTTGACGGTGTACATACGGTATTCGGCGGAATAGAGGATGATGACGCCGACAGTATGCTGGTTCTCGATTCGATCGATCAGAACGATACGATCGAGACGATCGAAATCGTGCCGAAGCGTGAAAAGTAGAGCTTAAACAGGGTTTATCACTATGCGGTTTCTGCCGCTTCTCTTCGCATCGTAAAGGGCTCTGTCGGCCTCCTGTATCAGGTGACGGCTCTCGTCCAGGTTGCCGGGAACGATGCTGCTGATGCCTATGCTTGTCGTCATTTTGATTTTCGTTTTACGCTCTTCGTTCCGCTTGCGTAGCAGAAGCTGAATCTCGTTTGCGATCGTCACGGCACCGGGCAGCGGTGTATCCGGGAGCAGAAATATGAACTCCTCTCCTCCGTATCTGGCGACCATGTCCATAGGGCGGCTTACGCACTTTAGCAGAATTTCCGCAAACTCCCTGAGACAGGCGTCTCCGGCCTGGTGTCCGTAGGTATCGTTTATCTTTTTGAAGTGGTCTATATCGCACAAAATTACCGATATCGGGCGCCTCTCTCTCGCCGCTATCTTCCAGAACCTGTTGAAGTTCTGCTCAAAAATGCGGCGGTTGTACAGACCCGTAAGGCTGTCTGTCGTGGAGAGCTTTTCGAGCATCCTGTTTGCATACTTCAGAGCCTCTTCGGCTTTTTTGCGCTCCTCGATCTCTCTTCTGAGCCGGCGGTTTGTGTTCTCTACGGTTTCGGTTCTCTCTTTTACCTTTTTCTCCAGTTCCATGTTCAGTTTGAAGAGTCTGTCGGTATAGCCCTGAATCTTTTCGACCATATCCACTACCGCATTTTGAATAATGCAGATCTCCCCCTCTCCTTCGATCCTCTTTTTGGAGAAGTTGGACTTAACCGGATCGTAGCTTTTAAGTTCTTGTGCCAGCTCTTTTAGCGGAGTGAGGGCCTTTTTGAGCAAAATTATCAGAAGCAGCACGAGTGCGAGTGCAGCAAGCAGAAGCTGAAAACTGAAGTGTTTGTAACGGTTTACGATTTCGGAGTATTTAGCGTTGGAGTAGGCCAACTCTATCTCCCCGATCGGCTTGGACATGATTTTGTCCCGAATGGTCTGTTTCAGCTCTATCGGAGTGATGTTTTGAGTTCTGTATCTTGGCGATATGTAAGAGAAGTGCACCTTGCCGCCGCTCTCTTTTACGACAAGTTTCAAAATCATCGGTGTGGTCTTTACTATCTTGTTCAGGTAGTCGCGCATGGGGGCGTCCATACCGAGGAACATGTTTATCGATATGATCGGCTCTATCGAGTTCAGGAGCTGTTCGCTCTTCTCCTCTTCGCTCTTTTTGGCGAAGTTCTGCATGGATGTGTAGTTGAAGTAGGTTATCGTACCGAGAGCCGCGAAGAAGAAGAGTGTAACCGCAACTATGATTTTGGTCGAGAGTGAAAGCGAGCGGCTCATCTTATTTTGCTCCCGTCATAGATTCTCGCTATCTGAAATAGTGCCGCGTCGAGTTTGAGGGCCGATCTTTTTACCGCCTCTATATTGATTACCGGATATACCTCTTTGCCTACCAGCAGCGAAACCGCAGCCCCTTTTTTTAGAAGAGAGTTACTGTAGCTAAACGTCAGCAGCCGTTTTCTTTCCGCCCGACTCAGTATCTTGTCAATCTTTTCAGCACCGGCATCCAGAAGCATGAGAGCGGTGGAGCCGATACACTTTTCACTCTCCGCCTCCCTGTAAGAGACGGTATCGGCTATAAAATTTTTTCTTGCCCGGGAAGGGAGATTTTCATACATTAGATTCCTGAGCTTTTCGGCGACCGGAGCGTCACCTTTTTCGTATAGAATGCATAGTCTCCTCTTTTGCATATCTCCTCTTTGAGTGTGGTCCAGCATCATTATACGCGGGACTATCTTGGCATAGATAAGTAGTAGAGAATCGTTATATATGTATGCCTGCAGGCTGCCGCACAGCAGAGAGAGCAAAAGAGTCAGTCTCATCATAGCGGATACTCGAAAGTTACAAACCATCTTCGTCCCGGTCTGACGATACCGTCATGGCGGCCGTAATAACTGGTGTCGGCTACATATTCGTCGAACAGGTTCTTTACACCCACAAAGAGTTTGGCGCCCTCGGCGGCACTGAAAGAGTATGTCAGATCGAGTGTCGTATATGATGGGACATCTTCTCTGTTTGTGTCGCGGTTTACGATTCTCGGCCCCATATAGCGGAGGTATGCGGACAGGGTAGATGACGCGTCGAGACCGAGAATATAGTAAAGGTAGCCCTTTTTACGGGCCACTCCCGGCATAGGCTGGCTTGTGCCGTATTCGGTCGTATAGTTCGTGCTGTTGTATGAGTATGCGGCTCCCAGCGTGTGGCCGGGTATCGGTTTCAGGCGGTACTCCAGTTCGAAACCGTGGCTGAAGCGCGAGGGGAGGTTCGCGTATCCCGGTGCATCCGGATCGCTCCTGGGATTCTCGAAGATATCCAGAAGGTTTCTGATTCTGCTTCTATACAGATTTACAAGAAGCCTGGTACTCAAAGAGGGTCTGTATATCAGTGAGGCTTCGATCATATCGGACTCTTCCGCCTCCAGATCCGCATCACCCACTCGGATTCCGGGATTCGGATATGAGTAGAGCTCCACCCATGACGGTGTTCTAAAAGCGTGTCCGTATCCGATCTTTATGCTCGCACCCTCTTTAAAACGGTATAGAAAAGATGTATTCGCGCTGAAATACCCCTTTTTCATATCGCTCATATAGTCGTACCTGATACCGAGATGGATATCCGAAGTACCGGTCAGTGTGACTATATCGTTGAGATAGAGTGATGAGATCTCTCTCTTGAGGCCCGAGTGGAGCAGTTTTGTATCGAATACGGAGCCGTTCGGGTAGATTATCTTGAATCTGTCTCCTATAAGCTTTGTTGTAGAGGCGTATAGACCGGCTTTTAGAGAGTGGTTTTCGAAGCGTTCGGTAGCCAAATGCGTATCCAACTGCCATGTCTCTTCGCTCAGATAGAGTGCGAACTCATAGGGTATCGCTCTGCCGGGGGCCTCGATGTAGTTCTGTGCGGCGGCGTCGAATCCGTAGTGGCTGTAGTCGAGCTGAAGATGGAGCCTCTCTTTCGCTCCTATGTCGCTGTCGTACATCCCCTGCAGATATAGGTAGCTGTTGGCCATGGACGGTTCGTCGCTCATTTCGAGGTGCTCTTCCCATCCGAAGTAGTTGCCGTGGACCTCCCTCTTTGTACGGGCCGAGAGTTGAAACTTGCCTCTTCGGTATCGGAGAGCGAAAGAGCGGTCTCTGAGCCACTCGCTGCTACCGGAGATTGCCGGCGAACTATTTTCAAGAATGTAGTCGCTTGCCTCCAGACTCCTCTCGTGCACCCTGTAGTAATACTCCAGACCGAGATCACCTCCGTCATCGATAGGGTATGTTTTACAGACTCCTCCCATAATCTCGTCATAACTTCCGATACGTACGAAGAGGGCGCCTTCGTGATCTTTCCCGAGTCTTGTGATCACTTTTATCACTCCGGTTAGCGCCCCCGAAGTTACAAGAGCGGAAGCGGGCCCCAAAACCACCTCTATTCGGTCTATCAGCTCTATCGGGTAGTTTAGGTAGTAGCTTGTATTCTGAAATAGGGCCGTCTGTACTATATGACCATCTATTATCAGTTTGAATCTGTCGAATGTGATATTGTCGGGATTGTTGTAACCCCTCATTACGACCTTTTTGATTCCGTTTTGCATAATGGAAGTCTGGATTCCCGGCACGATTGACAATGCTTCGAAGAGATCCTTTGCACCCAGCACCCGAAGTTCCTGCCGTCGCCATACTGTAACGAACTCGGGAGTGTCGTCCACGTTGAGGCGGTGCTCGGACGCGATTGCCGCA
>JALSXE010000159.1:0-1056 GCA_027072755.1 Campylobacterales bacterium
TTGCAGATTCAAAGAAGTCGACTGCTCCCTCCAAGGTCCTATCCCGCAAGAATCCGCCATCCCATCCAGCTCCATACAAGGCGCGACCCAACTCAATTGCTGTACGCGTTTTCCCAGCCCCACCCAATCCGACCACTTGCACTAGCTGCAACCGGTTTGACTTTTGTACTTCCTCAGCCATGCTTATTAGCTCTCTTAGCAGTGGCGTTTCCGTGTATGGTATGAAGCCGCTCTTCGCCGTGATCGCTGAGAGACCTAGTACCACATGCCTACTGGGCTTCGGGAAACTAAACAGACCCCGCCATGCTCGCTGGAGCTCCGTTCGTTCAACGGCGTCTATCTTGGCGTGTATTTCATATACGCTTTTGTCTACTTGCTTAGTGAGCGCCTGCAAAGCTGAGGGCCCCATCTTCAAGAACGTGGACGCCTCCTCTAAATACCACTCGCAAAATCCCTTTGTTAGTCTTTCGAGCCACCCTTGTACATTTTCCTCGAAGTTGCCATCTGCAAGCTCGATTAAATGTCGCGCTAGTTGACTAGCTTCGTACCCGCCTTTGTATTTATCAGGGTTGAACCTGTTCACAGCCCGCAATAGGGCTTCGGTAGCTGCCATCTTGTCGGCTTCGCTTAAGCCGTATTCCCCCAACTGTTCGACAATACGATCAACAACAACTTCAGGCAGATTACTCAACTCGTCTGCTGTATCTATTCCAGCCCCATAAAAGACCTGCGCTCTTGCGGGCAACAGATTGGGCAATTTTCCCATCAAGTTCTTCAGGAAGACGGGCAGGGCTATACGAATATACTTCCCTACATCGCCACTTTCTCTATTCATGAGTTAATAATAACAGTACATCTTACTTGTGTGCCCTCCCTTACTATGCAACTTTTATAAATAGCTGTATTGTTCGAACACGCTGCTCACACTACCCCCATCCCCGTCGCCACGAGTATCTTCACCCCGTCACACCAGCGAAAGCTAGAAGACTTATCCAAAGGCGGGACCGAGGCGCCGCGCCCGTCGCGGAAAGACGAAAGCGCCCTCCTCCTTGGGGG
>JALSXE010000160.1:0-4578 GCA_027072755.1 Campylobacterales bacterium
AACCAGGGGTCCACGGCGATGCAGTGGCCGCCCACTCCGGCTCCCGGCTGAAGAATATTTACGCGCGGGTGGCGGTTCGCTAGCTCGATGAGTTCCCATACGTTTATGCCGAATTTGTCGCACAGAATCGATAGTTCGTTGGCGAAGGCTATGTTGACGTCTCTGAAGCTGTTTTCGGTCAGTTTCGCCATCTCGGCGGTTTTGGCGTCGGTTCTAAGAACCGTGCCGTTTACGAATGATTCGTAAAATTATGCCGTCACTTCCGTGGCTTCCGGCGTGAGGCCCCCGACGATGCGGTCGTTTTGGACAAGTTCGAGCATGATCCGTCCCGGCAGGACCCTCTCCGGGCAGTGGGCTATGTGGACTTTGGATGTATCTACCCCTTCGTTTTTCAGGACATCTTCGACCATATGTGTGGTGCCGACAGGGGAGGTCGACTCGAGAATGACGATGTTTTCAGGTTTTATATATGGAGCAATAGCTTTGGTGGCATCTTTTACGTAGTCGACGTTCGGGACATGCCCTTCGTGAAACGGCGTGGGTACCGCTATGATGAAGATATCGGCCTCGGCAGGTTTGGTGTCGGCTTTGAGGCGCCCGGAGTTTACTGCCGATTGTACGAATACATCGAGTTCCGGCTCGACGATGTGGATTTTGCCCGCATTTATCGTGTCTACCGTGCTCTGTACTACATCTACGCCGTGTATATCGAAGCCCCTGTTCGCAAGAAGTGCCGCCGTCGGCAGGCCGATGTAGCCCAGACCTACGACGCATATCTTTTCTATGCTTTTTGCCATGCGCATCTCCTTTTTGGTGGAGACATTATATTTTATTCATACTTTAAAGAACTTTTTGAGAGTTTCCGTGATCCTTTCGGAAGCCTTACCGTCGCCGTAGGGGTTATGGGCCTTCGACATCTTTTCGTAACTCTCTCTGTCGTTTAGAAGCTTCAGAGCGCTCTCTACGATCACTTTTTTGTCCGTTCCCACAAGCTTCACGGTCCCCGCTTCGACCGCCTCGGGGCGCTCCGTAGTCTCTCTCATGACCAGCACCGGCTTGCCGAGACTCGGCGCCTCCTCCTGAATTCCGCCGCTGTCGGTGACGATAATGTGGGCCTTGCTCATCAGATAGACGAAAGGCTCGTACTCGAGCGGAGGGATGAGGTGGATATTCGGCGTATCGCCGAGTATCTCGTTGACCGGTTTTTGGACGTTCGGGTTAAGGTGTACGGGGTAGACTATGTCGACATCCGGCTCTTTTTCGGCGATCTCTTTCAGGGCTTCGCAGATGTTTATGAACCCCCGGCCGAAATTTTCCCGCCTGTGGCCGGTTACGAGGATTAGTTGTTTGGGTTTTGGGTTTTGGGTTTTTGGGTTTTGGGTTTTGGGGGTTTGGAAGAAGGGTAGGCGGTTTTTTAGTGTCTCTATGATTTTGGTCTCTTTTTCGGGGTTCGAGCCGATTTTTTCGAGCACTAAAAAGAGAGCGTCGATAACCGTGTTCCCTGTGACTACGATGTTTTCGTCCGGTATCTTTTCCGCCAGCAGGTTTTGGCGGCTTTTTGATGTGGGGGCGAAGTGCAGTCTTGTGAGCCTGGAGGTTAGCTGGCGGTTAGCCTCTTCGGGCCACGGGCTGTAGATATCTTCTGTTCTAAGGCCCGCTTCCACGTGCCCTACGGGGATTTTTCGGTAGAAGGCCGCAAGCGACACCGCGAGGGTGGTCGTGGTGTCGCCGTGTACAAGCACGATGTCCGGGCGAAAGTCGGAGAGAACCTCTTTCATGCCGAGCAGAACGCCGGAGGTTACATCGTAGAGATCCTGACCGGGTTTCATGATATCGAGGTCATAATCTGGAGAGATATCGAAAATCTTCAGAACCTGGTCGAGCATCTCCCTGTGCTGTGCGGTTACGCACACTTTTGCGTCGAATATGCCCGACTCTCTTTGCAGTGCTTTGACAAGCGGGGCCATCTTTATGGCTTCCGGGCGCGTACCGAAAACGATGAGGATTTTTTTCATTTTATAGAATCTTTCTCAATACAAGTTGTGTAATTTTAGCAGAATCACTCTGTTGTTATCTTTTTCAGATCTTTTAGATAGTCGTCGATATTTCTGTCTGTCAATATTTTGCCGAAATCTTTGGGAACCTCTTTGCTTTCGGGAGCGGTTATTCTTTTGGCGATCAACGACGCTTTTTCGGGATACAGGTGGTGCGCATCGAAAAAGTTCCGCATATCGGTCGTGATACTGTTCATATCCATGAAGTGGTAGACCTTCCCAAATGTATATACCAACTCTCTAAGCCACTTGCCGTATAGGTCAAATCGGTTCTGTTTCACAATGAAAGTATCGAACCAGAGTTTTGAAACGGGAGTCGTGAATATTATGAACCTCTTGTTCGGATATTTTTTCTTCAACTCCTTCAGGTGATTTACAAATTCCGGATTGTAGCTATACTCTTCAGTCAGTACATTTTTGAACTCACCGATACTCCTTTTTATGTGATCCTCTTTTTTATCGCCGTATATATGTAAGGCGCGGCGAACGTTTTTTCTGTCGTAGTCACTTGTTGTGGGCGTGTATGTGTGTTCAATAGATTTTAGAGAAAATTTCAGTGCGTCGAAACTTATGAGAGAAGCGTACCTATATAGGGGTTTTTGCGATCTCTGCAGATACTTTTTGGGGGCTTCGAATGTTTTTTTCATCCTTTTTTCAAAGCTCTTTGCCGTCGCGAAGAAGTCTATGCCTATGATTACGGTATCAAATGGCCTGCCTTTGATTGTTTCGGCATTTTCTATCCATCCGGCGTACTCCCACGGCAGCATGTCGTTAGATGCATAGTTAAATAGTTTCATGCCTTTAAAATCGTACTGATTTATATATGCCGTTCGGCTGCTTCCAAGCATTAGCGCGTTATAAATGTGGGCACCTGTGAAGTATAGACGATTGGTTTTTTGCTGCCGTTCATTGAATCCGGGCTGCCTTTGATTGAACATATTCGAGTGGGAAAAACACCATAAGGGGTCTATGAAATAGTTGAGAACGGCCGTAAGAAGAAGCGGCGGCAAAACAATACCGAACCAGATAAAAACCGCCCGTGATGAGCTCAATCGTATTCCTTTAAAAGTTGAAATAGATAAATTCGCTCACTCTGCTGAGCGACATGGCACCGGCTGTAAAAAAGACGGCCGAGTAGACAACTTTTGGATAGCCAAGAGGGGTTTCGGCAAGCTGATGGCTGTTTTTCATGAAAAGGACTATTGAAAAAGCCGATGCAAGCAATATTATAGTATTTTTCCCTCCATCTATATTTCCCAGATAGTTTCCAAAAGTAATTCCGTACGTTTGCAGAAAGCCGAAGCTGTTTTGCAGAGCCGCCGGCAATACTATGTCGCCGAAAAACATTCCATGCAAAACTTTGAATGCGTCATCGAAGCTTTTTGCACGAAAAAAGATCCATGCGATATTGATAAAATTGAATGTTATCACCCATGCCAAAAGAGTCGGCAGTCTGAAAAGGTAGGCACTCCATATGCGGTGGATTATCATCGCCAGGCCGTGTAGTGCTCCCCAAAAAACAAAAGTCCATCCGGCACCGTGCCATATACCCGCAAGAAAAAAGACGATGAAGAGGTTTAAATATGTGCGAATCGGCCCTCGGCGGTTTCCTCCGAGCGGAATGTAGAGGTAATCTTTTAAAAATCGTGTCAGCGTAATGTGCCAGCGTCTCCAGAACTCGCGGATGTTGTGTGCCTTGTAAGGGCTGTTAAAGTTTATCGGAAGTCTAATGTTGAATAGCAGAGCCGCCCCTATGGCCATATCGGTATAACCGCTGAAATCGAAATATAGTTGAAATGTATATGAGAGCGAGGTAACCCATGCTTCAAGCATGTTAAGGTGCTCCGCAGTATCGAAACCCACGGTTGCCCAAACGGCAAACGTGTCGGCAAGTACCACCTTTTTGAAGAGGCCGATAGAGAAGATGAACAGACCGCGGGCTATATTGTCGTGATTTATAAAACCGCAGGATATATCTTTGAACTGTGGAAGCATCTCTTTGTGGTGAACAATTGGACCCGCTATCAACTGTGGGAAAAATGTGACGAAAAGCATATAGTTCAAAAAGCTGTGCTCTTGTGTAACACCTCTGTATCTGTCGACGAGATATGCTATCTGCTGAAAAGTGAAAAACGAGATAGCGAGGGGCAGTGCCAAATGAAGAAGCCGATAATTTGTTCCCAACAGCTCGTTGACGGTTCCGATAAAAAAATCGTGATATTTGTAGTAGCCGAGAAGTGCAAGGTTTATGAAAATCCCAAATAAAAGAAGACGCTTTCTGAAAGCGGGAAAGGTTGTTACGTTTTTGTCTATCGCGCTACCCAGTGAATAGTTGAGCAACACGGAGAAGAGCAGGATTAAAAGATACGACGCTTTCCACCAGGCGTAAAAGATAAGTGAAGCCGAAACAAGCATAAGTTTTGCCGCGATGGCATTTTTTCGATAAAGCTTGAAGTAGAGAAAAAAAACAATAGGCAGAAAGATGAAGATATACTCAAAGCTGTTAAAGAGCATAATTTTTACC
>JALSXE010000161.1:0-1050 GCA_027072755.1 Campylobacterales bacterium
ATCTTCGAGAGATGTGAAAAAGGGTCCGCCTCCGAGGCTTCCGAAAGCTCCGCTGCCGCTGTCTCTGTTGTATGCCCCCATAACTCCGAAGCCGATCTCTTTGAAGCTTACCTGCGCGCTTACGCCCCACGTCAAAGAGTCGGTTTCGCCAAGAAGCTTCCGACCTTTTCCGGTCGCCCTGTCGAGCTGAAGGCCTATAACCGTATGGGTGTTTCGCCCGTAGAACTCGTGCGCCGCTTCGATATAGAAGAGATCCGCTATATCGGTGATATCGTAGTACCATGCCTGAATCACGCTGTCTTCCGCCCCTGCATAGAGAGCGGAGGCGAAGTAGATGCCGTCGTTGGATTCAGCGGCCCCGAAAGATCTGCCGACGTTTACGAATCTGGATGCGTCTATGCCGTTCTCCCAGCCTGCCATCTGCTCTATTTTCCCCGCCGTGAGCGTAACGCCTTCGATATCGCTGTTGGTTATAGTGTATGCCGTAAAGTAGTTCGGCATCATCCGTATGTCGTCCGAATCTGCATGGGGAGTGTCGATCATCTGCCGGCCCGCTTTTATTTCGGTACCGCCCCAAAGGGCGTCTATATAGGCTTGCGAAAGGGTGGCGAATCCCGACTTTTCGGCGTCGAAAAATGTGGGTTCGATCCTGTTCGGATCACTCTTTTGGATTCCCATATCCTGCACGGTGTAGAGTTCGGCCGCAGCTTTTATGCCGTAAAACCGTTTTGTCTGCAGGTGTACATGGCCCCCCGCCGCAACGGCGGAGCCGCTTTGTGAAGAGTCGGAGCGCGGATTTAGCGCTATATACCCGGCCCGGATCTGTGCCAGAGCGTGTTCTAGCATCAACACTTCACCGATTTTCTCGCGTATGGTCGTCACGCCCTCCTCTTTGCTAAGATCGTCGGCTCCCGCAAATGAAGCGAAGAGAACGAGAACGACCGCTGCAACTCTTTTCATAAAAAGACCTTTCTAAACTGATAATCAATATCAAAAATAACAGCGCCATTATCACTTTTTGAAGCTTATATTTCTATTAAATGGTAATCA
>JALSXE010000162.1:0-1048 GCA_027072755.1 Campylobacterales bacterium
AAGATACTCTCATGGCTCGATATGGCGAAACAGGCCGGATACCTCGCCGGAATGCTTGTGTCGTGGCTCTTTTACAAAAGCCTCGAGCTTTTTTGGCAAATAGAGGACCATAAAGAGCAGGTCTACAACCTCCACTGGCTGCTGCTCGTAACGGAGATCTCGATCATCTTTCTGCTTGTCGGCTCTTTTGAAAAGGTCAGAAAAAGAGCACCCGCCAAATAAAAACGCCGGTCATACTAAGACAAACTCCCCTTTCGGAACGGTGACACGTTTGGTTGCCCTGTTTCAGCTACCCGTTTTGTGCTATCCATTTCATCTGGAGCCGATGGTGAAAAAAAACAACTTTTTCACGACAGTGCCTTCAAATTACCGTTTTCGTCAAACTCACATTTATCTTTTGAGGATGGAGGGGAATCAAATACTTCACCATTAAATTCTGTGTACTAGCGAATACTGTAATTCTGATTTTCTTGAGTCTGCCAACACACCGTTTGCATAGTACAGATCCACTGCCCATTCATGCACAAATCTTGTGTCGTCGGCTTGCAACGAGGATGAAAAAACAATGAACAAAAAGAAGAGAGGAAAAAAATAGCTTTCTCATCGGTCCATCTCCAATACCCTCTCGATATCGAACTCGCAGTCATCTGAAGTTGGTGTACCTAAAGAATAGACACCACCACTAAGCGCACGATCAAATTTAAAATAAATTTTCACTCTCTTTTCCGTGTTATATTGCCAATTATCAATAATTTGTGCCATTTTCTTAATTCTTTTTTGATTTTTATATAAGTATAAATAGCGACGACAGTTTAAAGACTTATCCTCTTTCTTCGCCCACTCCTCCGCATTCTTTACCAAGTCGGGGTCGGCCAGCATCGCCTGTTCGGTTCTGAACGCCTGCATCATCACCGCCCTCTCAATCGCTTTTTTGTAGGTCGCGTAGACTTTGCGCTCCACATCGTCCCTGACGCCGTTATGATTCACATCTACACCCAGCAGCGTGGCGTTGTTTATTTTTGGGTCGGGTTCGGGCGGCAGTCGGTGG
>JALSXE010000163.1:0-4551 GCA_027072755.1 Campylobacterales bacterium
TGTAGCGCAGGTGGCACCCAACAAGTGGAAAGATATGATAAAAAAGATTCAAAAAGGGTTTGCTACAGAGGGTCCGGTCTATATCAATGCCATGAGCGCCTGTACCACGGAGTGGAAATTCGCGCCCGACGATACGATAGCTATATCGGATCTGGCAACCGATTCTCTCGTATTCCCGCTCTACGAGATAGAAAACGGCACCAAGCTTACCATTACGTATCGCCCGAAAAACAAGATTCCCGTACGAGACTACCTCGGAGCGCAGGGGCGCTTCAAACACCTCTTCAAACCGGAGTACGAGTATCTGATAGACGAGTGGCAGAAGCGCGTCGACGACTACTGGGAGTATCTCCAGCGTCGAGAAGAGGCGGGAGTCTAAACCGATATCCCGTTTCAGGCCCCGGTAGGGGCTTGCCGACCGACAACTAAAAGTTAAAAGTTATATTTTTTTTCTTTCCGGCAGATTCAGCTACGAACACTACAATACCGTCAAACAATTTCAATGCGAATGGATAATCACGCTTTTAGCTTTTAGTTGTCAGTTTACACTTCAAAAAGGATATTGATGCCGCTACTCGAGAGTTTTACCGTAGACCATACAGTTATGCCTGCGCCCGCCGTGAGAAAGGCCAAAACGATGAAGACCCCGTGCGGGGATCTGATAACGGTTTTCGACCTGCGTTTCTGCCGCCCCAACAGGGAGATGATGAGCGAAAAGGGGATCCATACGCTCGAACACCTCTTTGCGGGCTTTATGAGGGAGCATCTAAACGGTGACGATGTGGAGATCATTGATATTTCGCCGATGGGGTGCAGGACGGGGTTCTATATGAGCCTTATCGGCGAGCCGGAAGAGGAGCGTGTCGCGAAAGCGTGGGAGGCGTCGATGGAGGATGTGATGAATGTACGCAGTATGGCCGATATACCGGAACTAAACATCTACCAGTGCGGAAGCTGCAAGATGCACTCTCTTGACGAGGCCAAAGCGATCGCCGACGGGGTGTTGAAACGGGGCATCGGAATAATGCATAACGAAGAGCTGAAGCTCGATCCCGCGAAACTTAAGGGGGCAACATGCTGATAGAGATACCCCTCGATTCAAGGGATACGCAGAGTGCGAAAGTGGTTCCGATCGATTCGGCCGAATGCTGGGGGTTGATAACGTTTGAAGATGGTATCGTAAAGAGTATAGAGTGCTTCGATCGGCGTGAAGATATAAACGACTTCGTAGACTACGCAATCGTCGCCAAGCAGGGAGAGCCGATCTGGCCTATGATGGAAGAGGGCATCTTCGTTCTGGTAGCCGAAGACGGGATGGGGATAGACGAGGTAATGGAGCGCTTCAGATTCAAAGAGCTTCATGAAGCGAGTTTTTGAGATAAAATAGTGAAAAAAGAGCTGGTCGAGACTGCCGACGGAACCTTCACCGTACGCTCAGAAGAGTTTGACGAGTGCTACCACTCTACGAAAGACGGGGCGCTCACGGAGTCTTTGAAAAAGCATGTAGAGCCCGCTTTCGCGCTTGTCGACAGATCCAAAGAGAGCCTCGAAATTCTGGATATCTGCTTCGGGCTCGGGTACAATACGCTTACCACACTTCTATTTGTTCGCCAAAACGCCCTGCCGTACAAGCTTCATATCACCTCCCCCGAGATGGATGAAGGGCTTGTGAGATCTCTTGTTGATTTCCCGTATGCAGAGTCCTTTCACCCCTTTAAAGAGGTCATAGAGTCTATAGCCGATAGGGGTTTTTATGAAGATGAACAGTTGTTCATAGAGGTGAGGTTCGGCGATGCGAGGGAGTTTCTGCGAAACACGGACCAAATTTTCGACATAGTCTACCAGGATGCCTTCAGCCCCAAAAAGAACCCGGCTCTATGGACCAGAGAGTATTTTGCGGATCTTGCCGCACATCTGAAAAAAGAGGCTGTAGTAACCACATACTCATGTGCTACCCCTGTGCGTCTTGCGATGGAGGATAGCGGACTCCATATTTACCGCCCCCCGCAAAGCGGCGTAAGAAGCGGCACCATAGCTTCACCGTCGCCCGACCTTCCTTTGGAGCCTATAGATATGGCGTTAAAAAGGGAGCGTAACCCGTCTGCCCGCCCGCTTACAGACAGAGAGACTCATGCGCGCTGACAAGATCCCACTATTTGCAAAAATGGCCGCTCAACCGAGGGCCCATGAACCACTCTATACATGCAATGAAACAAAGTTGTGCTATCATCAAATAGTAAGATAAAATATTTTTATATTTTATACCTTTACCGAAAAGGGATGAGATGAAGCTCAAAACGAAAGCGGTTCTTACGATTGTCGGTTTGTCGGTGCTTATACAGTTTGTGCCGTATGGAAGGGACCACACCAATCCCGAGGTACTCTCGGAGCCGAGGTGGGATTCGCCGAGAACCAAAGAGCTCTTCATGCGTGTCTGTGGAGACTGTCACTCCAACGAGACAAAGTGGCCCTGGTACAGCAGCATAGCTCCCGTATCATGGCTTGTGGCATACGATGTACACGAGGGGCGTGAACACTTCAACGTATCTATGTGGGGAGTCCAGGAGGAGAATGAGGGTGATGAAGCTGCTGAAGAGGTTCGAGAGGGTGAGATGCCGCCATTTGGATACCTGCTTGCCCATCCAGAGGTGAGACTGGACAAAACTGAAAAAAGGGAGCTGATAGATGGGCTCGTCAGGACTTTCGGAGATAAAAAAGATGACGATTGAATTTTAAAAACTCCTTAAATTATGCTATACTACTAAATATAGTTTATATAAGGAGGCTCAAATGGGAGAGCTTTTACTAAAAATTGCGCGGCAGGCGATAGCAGCAAGACTCGGGATGGCACCCCCGGTAGATAGGGATAAACTGGCAAAAGAGCATCCAGAGCTTCTGCGGAAGCAGGCGACATTCGTAACGCTTACGATAGGGGGGCGGCTTCGAGGCTGTATAGGCTCGGTTATTCCTCACAGGCCGCTGATAGACGATCTTGTCGCAAATGCACAGGCCGCCGCGTTTGAAGACCCGAGGTTTGCGCCGCTTGGTGCCGAAGAGTTTGAAAAGGTAGATATAGAGGTCTCTCTTCTTACGGTGCCAAAACAGCTCGAGTATAGCGACGCGCAGGATCTAAAAAGTAAAATCAGCCCGGGGGAAGACGGTGTGATTTTGCAACTCGACGGGCGGCAGGCTACATTTTTGCCGCAGGTATGGGAGGAGTTGAACGATTTCGATCTCTTTTTCGCACACCTGTGCGTAAAAGCGGGACTGCCGCAAAACTGCCTTTCGTACCATCCGACGATCTACACATACCGTGTAGAGAAGTTCAAAGAGTGCGACAGCGCAGGCTGTTCGGTCTGAGTGCAGGCTGTTTAAACCCAGACTATGCAGAAGAAAATGCGTCAGATGTGCCGGCCATAAATATTCACCCGGACAGTTCGACACTCTCTTCGGCTCTCAGGAGCCAGACGAAGACCTCGGCTACGGCATGAAAAAGTTGCGGATCTATTTCGCTGCCTACCTCCTGCTTCAAAAGGGCTTCGGCGAGCGCTTCATTTTGAAAGAGCGGTATGTCGAATGCCTTCGCCTTCTCTATGATTTTGAGGGCTATATCGCCGTGCCCCGATGCCACCACCTTTGGAGCGCTGTCGTTTTCACCGTATCTCAAAGCGGCCGCTTTTCTCTTCATTTTTGTTCCTTGCCGATATGGATAGCCAGCCACCTCGTGCCTTTTTCGGTTTTGAGCACCCTGTGAGGAGTGTTTGCCGGTATGACGAAAAAATCCCCTCTTTCAAGTTCCACTACCTCTCCTTCCATCTCGAGAGCCGCGGAGCCGTCAATCAGAAAATACCGCTTCGTCGTGCGGCTGGTTGTAAAGAGTGGCCTCCGGGGTATCGCTGCTTACGATCAGTTCGATATCCGCATAACCGTTTGCAAATAGTCTTTCGAAGCGCTCCCCGCTTTTCGGTACGGCGGCTTCAAGCAGGTTTTGTGTCATCTTAAAACTCCTCCAGAGGGATGTATACGGGCCCGGAAGGTGTAAGGCGGCTCTCTATCAGGTAGATCGGAGCCTCTATGGTGCCGAGAGGCTCGCTCATCCATGGACGCTCCATGCTTTTGTAGCCGTTCGAGTGCGTTCGCTTTATGCGTGCCAGCGTCACGTGCGCCCTGAACCGATCGTCGGGCTCAACTCCGAGCATTTGTGCGATCTTTTGGTGCATGACAGAGGCGACAACAGTCGAGGTTTTAAGATATAGGACCTTTGGATGCGGATTGCCGAAGGTGCCGTACCCCTGTATCGAGAGCGGCAGTTTCGGAACCGTTTTCAGCTCTCTCAGTCTATCGATTATGGGCGAAGCGGAGGGCTGCTCGCCGAAGAAATACCATGTAAGATGCAGATTCTTCGGCTCTACCCATGTTGCATCGAAACAGGGTTCGAAATCTTTTTTTACGTCTTCGTAGAAGTAGACATTTGCGAAACTTGCAAGAAAAAGGCGCATGGGTCTCCCTTTTTGGTGAATAGTGAATAATGAAAGGTGAATAGTGTCGAAT
>JALSXE010000164.1:0-4527 GCA_027072755.1 Campylobacterales bacterium
AAACTATGCCCGGTAATAAAGGTGCACACTTTTTTCAAAGGCGCAAGGCGCCGCGGGCCCGCCGGGAGACGTCGGAATTGAAAGCGAACCGCTTCGCTTTCGCGGCGTCGCACGCCGAGGCGGTATGTGGTAAGCATCCGCCTACGGCCGGACAAGCGGACACAGCGTCACGAAGCTCGGTCGCAGGATCAATCTCATAGAAGAAGGAGTGAATATATAATGTCAGAAAAAACGTTGAACAGATGCGGCCAGATTAAAGCATACTTTCGGCGCGAGGAGCGCTACGAGGGGCTGCAGCTTGTTTTCAAAGAGCACCCCGAACTTAAAGATGAGATACTAAAAGCGATAGACGAGACCATCAAGGAAACCGGTGCGAAACCCGCGATTTTTGAAAACAGCGAGAAGGTCGGCTCCACCCCATACGCTTTCTATATAGAGTTCAACGACGATTACGACAAAGACGGCGGTAATTTTTTCGAGATACTGCTTAGGAAGCTCGGTATAGACAAGTGTGAGCAGTAGCGGCTTCCGGATCAGCCGGATGCGTTTGCCTCCCCTTTTTGGGCGAGGTGCTCCTCTTCGTTTATGACCGAATCGTCGTAGGGGTCGAGGTGGATGTTGATCAACCAGTCGGCTTTCGGATCAATCGTTTTTATCTTCGCCTCTACATTGTCACCGATACGGTGGGCCTCCAAAAGAGATATATCGGGCGTAAATACAAGGTGGACGTCTACGAAGTAGTCGTTGCCCGCTTTTCTGGTCTTGAGCCAGTGGTAGTCGGTTACTCCCGGTTCCGACTCTATCACATCTTTAATTTTCTGAACAATCTCGTCATCCAGTGAGACGTCCAGCAGCACCAGCACACCCTCCTGAATGAGCTCGAATGCCGAATAGACGATATAGACGGCTATCAAGATACCCAAAATGGCGTCTATCAGATAAAACTCCGTAAAGTAGATGACCGCAAGAGAGACTAGTATGGCCGCGTTGCTTAGCAGGTCGGTTTTGTAGTGGAGTGCGTCGGATTTAATTACCATGCTCTGGGTGACGTTCGCCACATGGTTCAAAAACATCACAAGAGCGCCGGTAACGACTATCGAGATGAGCATGACCCCTATCGAGATATCCAGATGTGTGACAGGTTCAGCGTTTATCATCTTCTGGATCGCTTCGTAGAAGATGTAGATTCCCGATGCGGTAATGATCACACCCTCTATGACCGCGGCGATAGCCTCAATCTTGCCGCGCCCGTAGTTGAACTTTTCATCCGCCGGTTTTTCGGCGTTTGTGACGGCAAAGAGGTTGAACAGAGAGACGGCCAGGTCGAGCCCGGAGTCTATGGCCGAGGCCAGAACGGCAACCGACCCGCTTATGATACCTACGATCAGCTTTATCACGACCAGTGTAACGGCTACCGATGAGCTTACTATAGTCGCTTTTTTCTGCAGTGTCATGCTTGCTCTTCTCCAAAGTACAATGGCGGAATTTTATCCAACTTTAACTATAATCTTCTTTATGGATTTGGAAAAGATAATTTTAAAGAGCAGGGGGCGGCTTGAATGGAAAAACATAGCCCCTATCCGGGAGGCGATGTCGGAACTGCCGGAGATCGATGAAGTGGATGTAGAGCTGGGCGACTGGATAAAGCTCTCGTCGCCAGGTTGTACAGAAGAGCAAAAAGTGGCAGTAGAGCGTGTGGCGAAGATGATGAAGCCGTGGCGCAAAGGTCCTTTCGACCTGTTCGGCCTGCGCATAGACAGCGAGTGGCGCAGCTATATGAAGTATAATCTGCTCAGACCTTTTTTGGATCTGGAGGGTAAAAGTGTAGCGGATGTGGGTTGCAACAACGGCTACTATATGTTCAGAATGCTCGAGTTTTCGCCCTCTTCGGTCTTGGGTGTGGATCCTTCGCCGCTCTTTTTCAGCCAGTTCGAGCTTATAAACCGCTACATAAGGAGCGAAAGGCTGCGTTACGAGATGCTCGGGATTGAACATATGCCGGGATTTGCCGATATGTTTGATACGGTTTTGTGTCTTGGAGTACTTTACCACCGCAGCGATCCGATTGTGGCGCTGAAGGCTCTGAAACGCTCTTTGAAAAGAGGCGGCGAGCTGATACTCGATACGTTCATGATAGAGGGCGACGAGCCGATATGTCTGGTGCCGGAGTCGACATATTCGAAGATTTCGAACGTGCACTTTGTGCCGACCGTTCCTGCGTTGGAGAACTGGTGCAAAAAGGCGGGTTTCGAGCGCTTCGAGGTTCTTGCGGTGGTAAAGACGGAGCCCAAGGAGCAGCGCAAAACGGAGTGGATGGAGGGGCAGAGCCTGGAGGAATTTCTGGACCCGGAGAATCCTGATTTGACAGTTGAAGGCTACCCCGCACCGAGGAGGGTATATATAAGAGCCTACAGAAAGTAGAGGAAAGAATGGCAAAAGAGAAAGAGAGAGATGACAGACAGGAGTCCGGCATTGGTGAGGAGCGGCAGGGCCCTTCACCGGAAAATATAGAGCTGAACACGCATCGCCGTATAGATCAGTCGCTCTGCGGAACGCTTCTGGAGCTTAAAGAGGGGTATGCGAAGGTCGAACTTGAAGCCACGAGGCAGATGGCGGTGGATGAGATGGGTCTCGTTCACGGCGGTTTCACATTCTCCGCCGCCGACTTCGCGGCGATGGCCGCCGTAAACGACCCCAACGTCGTGCTTGTAAGCAGCGAGTGCCGGTTTCTCTCTCCGGTGAAGGTGGGCGACAGGGTTGTTTTCGAAGCGCGCGAGCAGTATAAGGAGTCGAGAAAACGGAAGATCAAAGTGATCGGAACATTCGAAGATATAAAAGTCTTCGAGGGGGACTTCATGGCTGTGGTGCTCGAGCGCCACGTTCTAAAGCTCAAACTCCTCAAAGAGGAGGAGTAGGCTATATCATCTCTATCCAGTAGGGGATGTTTCTCTTTTCCGCCCGGAGGGTGGTTTTGGGACCGTGGCCCGGATAGAGCGTCACATCTTTTGGATAGTTCATCGCCCTTTTTAGGCTCTGTTTCATCGCTTCGGGATCGGAGTAGGGGAAGTCTACCCGTCCGATCGACCCTCTAAAGAGAAAATCTCCGCAAAACCAGTTGTCGCCTATCTCGATTGCGCTGCATCCCGGGGTATGTCCAGGAAAGTGCAGGAATGTCACCTCTATACCTCCGATCGTATATTTTGCATCCGGTTCCACCGCTACATCCGCACGGCTTTTTGGAACTCCCTGTCCGAACGGATCTTTTTCGAGCATGAACAGATCGTCTCTGGGGCAGTAGATCGGAATTTTCAGCAGCTCTTTGAGCTCTCTGTTACTCCATACATGGTCGAAATGGCCGTGTGTGTTCAAGATGGCCGCAGGTGAGCGGACATTTTTCATGACCCACTCGGTCGCCCCGACACCGGGGTCTATAATGAGCTCTTTTCCATTCTGAGTTACTATGTAGCAGTTAGTCTGGTACTGTCCCATTGGTTTTACTTTTATATGCATGAAACCGAAATCCTTTTATAATACTCTTTATGAATACCACCGACTTCTTCACCCTCGCGTTACAGGCTCTGAACGAGAGCGATCCCGGCACCAAATGTTCTCTTGTCGAGAAATTGTACTCAAAATTGAAAGAAGGGATCCTTACATTCGACCACTCACAACCTGTTGTCGAGAAAGAGCGCCCATCATACGCCGATTTCGCCGTTATCGTAAAACCGGCCGAAGTACCGGGCCGAAAGCGCTTCGATACCAAAGAGGGGCAGGGGATTCTTCTTCATGCCATCGCCCATATAGAGTACAGCGCAATCGATCTGGCGCTCGATTCGGCCTACCGTTTCAGAGATATGCCTATGGAGTATTATATAGACTGGATCGAGGTGGCGGATGATGAGGTGAGACACTTCAGGATGCTGGAGGGGTTGATGACAAAGATCGGTGTGAAATACGGCGACTACCCGGTGCATACACTGCTCTTTGACGCCGGAAAAAAGAGCGGCTGCGACCTTTTGCACAGAATGGCCGTCGTACCACGCTATCTTGAAGCCGGCGGTCTGGATGCAAACCCGAAGATCGTGCAGAAACTTCGAAGCTACCCCAAAACTGAGCGGATAGAGGCGATAGTAGAGGCTCTGAATATAATTTTGGATGAGGAGATAGAGCATGTCTTTAAAGGAGACCGCTGGTTCAAGTTCGAGGCTGCGAGGCGGGGGCTGGATGAAGATATATATTTCGAGATCCTGCAGCAGTACTATCCCGGCTTTGAAAAACGTCAGGTACACTTCAACGTAGAGGCGCGTCTGAAGGCGGGTTTCAGCTGCAGCGAGCTAAAGAGAATGGGTGCACGCAGATGTGAATGAACCGCTCTCTTATACAAACCGATTATATATAAAAGCTTGATTTAATATTGACTTCAGTAATATATAGCAACCATTTTTAATTTTTACAGGAGCCCATCTGATGGCACGTGAGATTCCATTTTATAAACCGGATATCGGACCGAGCGAAAAAGCGCAGATA
>JALSXE010000165.1:0-4509 GCA_027072755.1 Campylobacterales bacterium
CGGCCGCTCTCTTCATACCGTCCAATCCGCCCTCCATGTCTCCCCCTATTTCGCGCAGAAGACGCTCCAGAAACTCTTTCGGTTCGAAAAAGGGCTCTTTGAGGTGTACGACAAGCCGATCGCCCCTCATCTCTTCGGCGACCGTTTCGAGCATATGACTTTTGCCGACTCCGGGCTCTCCAAGAAGAAAAAGGGGTCTCCTCTCCTCTTCGGCAACAACCCTCCTTAGTGTGCTTCGCGAACGCTCCGCGCTCGCCGAATCGAAGTACTCTCCGCTGTCGGCCCTGTCTTCGAAGAGGGAGGCCGCTCTTTTGAAGTCCAGCATCTACCTGCTCCCCATCTGAAGTGCGTCGTCGATGGAGGGAAAAGATGTTCCATCCACGATTCTGGGAGTCAGTATGATGATGAGCTCCACCTTCCGGCTCTGCGTTCCGGTATGACTGAACGCCTTTCCGACCAGGGGAAGGCTTCCAAGCACCGGTACTTTCGTGTCGGTGGAGTAGGTGCGGTTGCTTATGAGCCCGCCTATTATCACCTTGTGGCCGTTTTTCACCTTTACTATGGAGGTGAGCTGTTTTATCTTCACATCGGGCGGCATGCTTCTAACGCCGTTTGTATCGTCACCCGGCTGCGTGTATGTGAGGTCGTTTACGCTGTTGTCTCCAAGCATCTCACTCACGACCGGATTGACACGCAGTATGATGAAACCGTCGTCGGTCACTTCGGGTACAATATTCAGAGTAAGCCCTATGAATACGGAACCGAGCTGATATGTGTTGGTACCCACCGGGTTCCCCGTCGTGGTGGTCGTGATCGCGCCAGTCTGATATTTGTAGTTTATCTGGTCTCCCACGTTTATGACTGCGGGCTGGTTGTTGAGCGTCATGATTTTAGGATTCGACAGGGTGTTTACGGTACCGTAACGCTGCAAAAAGTCGAGAAGCCCGTCCATCGTGAAGTTGTAGCTGAAAGAGTAGAACGGGCGGTCGGTAAGCGAAGAGAGGCCTCTTTGGTAGGTATCGGAGACCTCCCCTTTCAAAGATATGTCGAAACGGCTCCAGTCCACCCCGGTAGTGTTCTGGTCGCTGTATCGCAGCTCCACCAGACGCGCTTCGAGCATGATCTGTTTATGCAGCCTCCCCATAACCTGCTCTATATATCTCTGAACCCTTTCGATCTGGCGCTTGGTTCCGGTAACGGTAACGATGCCGCCTTCGTTGTTCACAAGCGCTTTGCTCTTTACCGTGTGGCTATCTTCGTCGCGCTGCAGTATGGCGTCTATCTGGCTCTTGAAGTCGCTCCAGAAGTTGAACTCGGTAACGGTCTTTATGGTGGTGTAGTCGGAGTTGTCGCCGCCGCCCGTCCCGCCGTAACCGCCTCTGCCCGTCGATGCCGCACTGCCGTATACGCCGCTCGTTCCGTATAATCCTCCCTGGTTTCCCGACGCTCCGACCGTAATGGACTTTACCGACTCCGTCTTCAGCTCACTCAGGTTCACATAGTCTATATGAAACGATTTCGTCTCTATGTAAGAGACCGTCAAGACCCTTCTTTCGCGGTCGAAGCTGTAGAACATATTGTGGTCGTCAAAAAGAAAGTGAAACATATCTTCGAGGGTGTAATCTTTTATATAGACCATCTTCAGCGGGCTCTTTAGAACCCTCTGCACCTCTTTGTCGGCGAACATAACCGTAAACTCGCAGGTATCGGCGAGATTTTCGAGAACGTCGTATAGGGTGACCGTACCTCCGGCACCGGAGACCTTAAACGAAAAGAGCTTCGTCCGGCAGTCGCTCGAACCGTATAGCAGCATGGTGAAAAAGAGTAGTGATACAACCGCACGTTTCATTACAGATTTTCCTCGATCTTCAAAATTCTCTTCCTCTTTCCGAGCGGTACAATGCGGGTGAGGTTACCGCTTTTGAGCACCACTCCGGTACCTCCTATGCGGACTATCCTGTAGCGGCCCACATATTCGCCGGTACGGACCCACCGTCCGTTTATGAAGGCCATGTCGTTGAGAATGGCCGTCAACCTTATGGGCGCGGGCCGCCGGTGCGCCGCAAATCCTCCGCCGCTCCTTTTGACAAGCGGCGCCGCACGCTTGAAGGGGTCGTAGACCCCGTACTCAACCGCGGAAGGGATATGGAAGTTTTTTAGGGTGTCGAACTTCTTCAAAACATCCTCCGCTTCACCGGCTAAAACCGCCATGGCCCACAGATTGGCCGACATCAGCACGAAAACCGCCCTCTTCACTCTTTCACTCCGTATGTAGATATATCGATTCGAAATGCCGTAGCACCCTTTTTATCGAGCGATACATAGAGCGAATCTATCTTGGCCAGCATGGGGCGGCTCTCTATGTAGTGGCTCAGATTCACGATCTTCGCGAAAGCTCCCGATCCCTCCACCGAGACTATCTTCTTTCTCTGAAGAAGCGGCGTAAGGTCGAGCGGATCGTCTCTGCTCTCTATAGAGTCGATTCTAAGCCCCAGCCGCACCGATCTTTTAAGCAGACTGTCAAGAAGGTCGGCCATGACGCTCTGGTTAAATTTCAACCTCTCCACCCTACCCATCTCTGCACGCAGGTAGAGCAACTGCGCACGGCTGAGTTGAAGCGCTTCGGCAGCCTCCATCCGCTTGCGGCGCACATCTTCGATCCTCTCTGAAAGCCTTTTGAGATCTATCAGCCCTATCTGCTTGATAATCTGTGCATTTTTTGCGGTTGCATGCTCTATGTCGGCCTCCAGGTCCTCTATCCAGCCTAACCAGACTCCGGCACCTATCATCGCCGCGGCGGCGAAGGTTAGGGCCAGTCGCTTGACCCTCCCCATATCCGCCAGCTGCCGCTCCGTATCTTCCAGAAGACTCATCGCACTATCTCCACACGGCTGCCGTAGAGGTTCTTGTCGAGCTCTATCGCTTCGGTGCCTACACCCCTGTAGCCCATGTCGATAAGCTCTTTCATGAACTTGGCTATCCTGTCGCGTTTCTCATAGTCGCTCAGTATCTCCACCTCCACTCTTTTCGAGCCGTTCTGCTCCAGCGATGCGGCGCTCAATCCGTATTTCGCCAAAGCTCTGTCGACATCCTCCACCATCCGCCGCCTTTTCAGTTTCGACTCCTCTATCAGCAGTGCGGCATCGGCCGTATCGCCGAAAGCCATGATTTCGCGCCCTATCTCTTCAAGCCTCTCTCTCCGCTCCTGCAGTATGGAGCGCTCTTTCGTCAAAGCCTTCCGCAAAACCGCGGCTTTATGCTTAACGCTGTTGAGTCTGCCGCTTAACATCGCGCTCTCATCCTCCAATGAGGCCAGCTCCGCCTCCTTCAAAAGAGCGTATCCGCACACCAGAATCGTCGAGGCCGCCACCGCCGCTGCGAAACGCCCGGTATGGGTGGCCCAGAAGCTACCTTTTTTTTCGAAAACGGTCAGGTTCGGCGGATCGAGCCTACCCTCTTTCGCGGCAAGCATATAGAGCGCTTCGACACCCCTGTGCTGCATTGCCGGCTCGAGGCTCTCGCAGCAGGCAAACTCCGCCTTAGCGCTCTCTTCGAAGCCGTAACCGTCGAAAAGCTCCCAAAGACCGGGGATCGGGCTCTCTTCAAAGTCAAGGGTTATGCGGTCTACCGCCTTTATACCGAAAATCCCGCGCTTGTGGTTTACGGTCTGCGCCACACGCTCGACGATTTTTGAAAACGCACTCTCTATGCTCTCTTGCAGGAGCAGCTCGTCGGGGCCGTAGAGTTCGCCCTGAAGCCCCCGTTTGCGCAGTGTATCTTTTATCGCCTCTACGCTTACGTTTGCTTTTGCGGCTATAGAAGAGATAGAGGGGAGATCTCTGTGGGCTATGTAGCGGCCGTTTTTGCAAAGAACCGCGTAGGAGTCGTCGTCGCCGAGATAGAGGAAGAGCTCCGTCCTTTCGCTGTCGGCTTTGCCGTAGAGATAGAGCCCTTCGTAAACCATATAGGGTACGGCAAGCAGGTCGATATGGCCCGCCTTGGCGGCCATCGCACCGAAGAGCTCCTTTAGTTTCGAGTGCTCGACGGCGAACGCCTCTATCAGCCATGAAGATTCGGACTCCAGCGTATGCTTCACATATGCTACGGCATACTCCTTCTCCAGATCGAGCCCTCCCGCTTCGAACATCGTGATCTCCACAAGCGTATCGAGCCTCTCTTTATCGGTTTCGGCCGGAATCTTGAAGGTGTGGGAGCGGATATGGCCCGACGGAACCACAGATGCACTAAAGCCCCTTTTGGCTCTTTTTATATCGGTTTTAAAAAAAGAGGAGCCGTCGAACTCCAGCGCCTCTTTTTCGTCGATACAGTAAAATATGTTCCGTCCTGCCATCGTTTTCCCGTCTATTTGTATTCACCGACCTGTTGCGGAAAGATGCGGAGTCGGTCAGTAGACTATCTTCGCATATCCGCTGAAGGGCATTACGCTTATGATGTAGCTCTTTTTCGGTGTGCTGACATTAATATCGACTTTTCGGTGAAGTAGTGAAC